>NZ_JUEI01000037.1:0-39266 GCF_000802655.2 Paenibacillus sp. IHB B 3415
GAGTTATCCACATTTTTTTGCATTGTATAATTTCCTAAACAACAAAAAAGTCGCTGGCGCTTCCCTGCCAACGACTCCTTTACTATTTTCGTTTAAAGTTCTTAGCCCATTGGAAAGTCATTTCTTGAAAACTCACCTGTTTACGCCAAGTCTTATGGGTAGTTTCCCACTCATTAACTGCCTGTTTGTACGGTGTGTAGAACCACCAATCACTGATATCCCAAGAAGAAAAAATCTTTCTATAGGATTTTCCAAATGAAATGTCATGAGGATATCTTCGTACAGCCTTGCTTGCCTGCCGCTTGATCCAACGACTTGCCTGCTCTTTACATACGGGTGTTTTCTTAATGCTTCTACTCAAATCAGCTCTAACCTCCTCAGGGAAGCTAGAGTCCGTCCAGTAATTTCATTGATTCACCCCTTATTTTTCCTTGATCAAACCATAAACCGATTAAATCACTGAAGCAACCATCTTTATGCCATATAAGCTGGGAACTGCTCAATGAAATCAAAATCATTCGCAGTCCCGGAAAGGGTGATATCAATTCCGTTATTGTCGTCGATCTTGGCCACCAGGAGATCCATCTCATCATGAATGTGCACGCCGCTAATCATCACCCGTTCTACATTGCCAGTTTGCATGTCCTCGAGAGAGCCGGTAATTCGGTCCAAGAACATGGTCTTGCCCGCCTTGAAGTCGGCCAGAAGGCGGTAACGAAGCGCCGATTCAAGCTTCGACATCACCAGTTTCACGGTGATCTCATATCCTACGATCTGCTTCGTCTTGGACATCTTCCGCGCGCGGATAATATCCAGTGTTTCCGGCTTCAGGATCACCTCTACTTCTTTAATGGTCTGAATCGAATCCCCATTATCATCCTGAACCGATAAATTACGGCCAATCAGCTCGCGTTCCATGGATTACGCCACCTCCCAATCAATATTAAAGATTTCAATCGCATCCAATGGCTTCGCCGACAAAGAGAAGTATGCGTAATCCGCGTCGCTTACCTTTGTAGGGTGCTCAGTAAAAGTGAATTCATCACCGATAGCCTTCTGTAGAGCCCGCACCTTCAAGTAACTGACGACCGCAGCGATGAACAGCCCCCGGCCGTCCTTGTCATTGTCCAGCTTGGCCTTATTGGCTTTACCGGCAGCGTAGATGTCGTTCAAGATCTGGTCGATTGTCATCGACACGCGGATTTTTCCGAAGTCCTCCCGCTCCCCAGCTCCCAGGGTGGTCAGGGTATTCACTGCAGATTCAATAATATAGTCGTAACCGTCCCGAGTCGCCATCAGTGTACCTTCAGCCAGACCTTTAAGCACTTCGCTATGGCTCCAGTCCACCTTCGCTTCAGTCATAGGCACCTTCACTCCAGTGAAGGACTTATTTGCAGGCGTACCCGCCACCAAGCCGGCCACCCAAGCCGCCCACTGAAGGGAACCATAGCTCTTACCGTTGGTGTGCTCACCTGCCAAAGAGCAGTTAATGATAAAGCGGGCGTTTGCTGCGCGGCTGCGGGTATTGTGGATCTCAATATCGTCGTCTGCAGAAGCGGCACCAGCAATGACCAGCTGCGCCAGCTTGCGGGCCTTACTGCGCCGATCCAGCAGCCACTGCTTGGCAGCAGCCTGCACCGCCGCCTCAGAGGATGGCAGATAGACCACATCAAACACCAAGCCATCGATTCGGTTAAATATGCCGCTCCAGTTCGTAGCCGTGATAGCTGCAGTACCAGTAACCCCGCCGGACAGCTTCGTATAGGCTACATCTGCCCAGGCTGTTGATCCGGTATTTTTAAAACGGACCATGTTAGACTTTTTCAGCAATTCCACAGCTTCCGCTTTATCAGCTACCAGGAAGGTCTCGGTATCATAAATCCCTTTCACGTCCCGGATCAAGATCTCTTTCTTCGCAGCGTCCACCAGGCTGGCCCGAATCATATATTCAAAATCATTGCCTCGCGTCCCAGGGTAACGGGCTTCAATGGTGTAGGTGCTGGCGACTGCAACGGACGCAGCTACCTCACTGCCGTTGGTGACGCGGTACCCAACCACGGTCGCTCCATTCTCGGCTGCCAACTCCAGCTCATCTACCAGCAGCCCGCTCTCCTTAAACCGCTCTGACTGATCCGCCATATCCACCGCTTTGTTCGGCAGGCCCCACTCCGCTTGATACGGCACCAGCACACGACCGGATACCGACAGGACACGCGACTTCGCAATCGCCTGCAGCTCAACATATGCGCCGGGTCTACTCCGTTGTATCGACATTCACTCTCTCCTCCTTTGTTGTCAGGCCCAAGTAAGCCTCCACTTTCTGAATAACCTCCTGCTGCGATAGCAGGGCATCATCCGGGCAATCAAAAAGAGCGCCGGCAATTTCAAAGCGTTCCCGCTTCAAAACCACTGCGCTCTCAATCCATTCCTGCTTTGTTCGCTTGTTAAGATCATTTGGAATAACAGGATCTGTAGGCTGGCGAATCTGTTTTTTAATGTTCATACTTAAGTTCTCCTCCCTTTTTCTGACCAAAAGAAAAACCACCCTCTCCCTGGCGGTTAATTTTAAAACATCCTTCCTTAAGAGCGGTGTATTAGAAAAAGTAGCTATTACAGTCGTCTAAAGGATTCACTTACTTAGGTACGAATTCTAAACAAAATTTATATTCCTTGAGTTTTAGCTCTCGGAATTGACTAATACCTCACCTTATTCTGGTTTTAGATCCTTTTGTTTTTTTCTGTAATTTGTAAAATAATCATTAGCTTCTTTAGAATCAAACTTTAATCTCAACATTTTCCGAATAAGGCCACAGTGTGTGTAAAATACGCCCTTAGCAACGCGCTCTGCTATTGTTCTATGAGTGTCTGCTCCATCCAATATAGCTTTCACTGCTTTTCTTTCTTCTTGCAGGACTCCTTCCATCATTTCGGGAATAAATGACTCTAAATCTTTAATAGTTCGAATCCCAAAATGGAAAAGATCGTCCAATAATCGTCCGTAATCCTCACCGTTAATTTCAATATTTTCTTCAGGTAAGCTTTGAGTAAGTACGTTTCTTAGGATATCCAGATTTAACTCTGTGTCTTTCTCATATTCAATTATTTCTATAGATTCAGTGTTGTATTGAGATCTTTCTAACAAAAGTCTTTCAAACTCTAAGTCGACCAATTCTAATATTGCTGCAGTTCTGTTTATAGACCGTTTTAATGGCTGAGGAACATGGGCTTCTCGCTTGTACTGAAGAATATGAGAAGCAGTGGCCCAAATATGTTGAGAAGTAGTACGAACCTGAATTTCAACCGTCAAACCGCTGTACCTACTAAGAGAAGGGAGTTTCAACCAATCTTCATTCAAAGAAATTTCAAAATGACTAGATCCATATCCAAATTGGGTATGATCTAGCCTTTCTTCTACATTTTCCATTCTTAAGACGTTAAAATTTTCTTGAATAGTACTACAAATAATAGGAATATCACGCTTGAACACAGAAATAATTCGGACTCCCGCAATATCATTGATTTCATGGATACATTTAGGATTAATACTATATCTTTGACATTTATCCACAACGGATTCCCACTTTTTTACTCTCGAAGTAATAGGAGTTGACAGCTCAACTTTTTGCTTATCAAGCAGTACATTTAATTGATCTTTAAGCTCCTCAACGAACAAATCATATAATCCACGGTTTTCTTGATAACTCTTATAAAGTTCATCTAATTCCATCAGGCTCCTCCAGATAATGTGTCCTATAACTACTATTATAGGATACAGGTCCTCAATTGGCTATAAATGGAACCTAATTTAAAACAGTCTTCAATAAATTACGATAACCGAAAAATACGTTCAGCTTTGCTCAATAAAAAAGTCATTGACCTTTTCTACTGGACTTCCGTCACCGTTCACAAGTGTCTTTGGAACATGCAGAAGGTATGAATACCGAAAAGTGACTTCTATACGGTCATTTAAAGGCCGTGTACGTGGAGCCTCGATCACCATCATAATACCGAAGCGCTGCGAAGCCACGCAGAAGCGCTGCTGACGAAGGTACAGGAAGAAGGGAAATAAGTCCAAAGGGACCGGCTCTCCTGCGTCCTCTGCCCCACTACGTTCAGCGTCATAATGAAAGACCAGGCCCACATCCTCAATGATCCGGTCTGCCCGCGGCGTGTGCGCTTTATCGGAGACAAGGTCCGTCTCGATGAACACGCTCGGACGATCAAACTGCCCCGCCAGCCAAAGTGAACGATCTCGAAGAATCGGCAGCTCCGGGTATATCCTCTGAACGAGTTCTGCCCAGGCTTTTAATCCCACATCCATCATGACAGCATCCTCCCCAGCTCCTTCTCCAGACGCTTCATTATTAATGCATTCATGCCGCCCTCCAGCTGTTGAACAGCAATATCAAAGTAATGCCTACCGATGAAATAACGAGGCTTGGCCATAAAACCAGTCTTCGCTCTAGGGTCGTAAACAAACGTTCCATTGGAAGCCCAGTAGCCCGGGACAAAATGAGCCTTATGAATGGTGTACCCGTCATTCAGCAGCCTTGGATGCCCGCGCTTACCGGGATCACTGCTGCTTGTCCCCAAATTCGACCCGACCTCCAGGGTTATGCTGTTCCGGTCGACGTCCCATTCCCAGACGTTACCGTCCGCTTCGCGGGTAAATGAATTCCACATGGTACCGGTATCAATGAGGTCCTGCTTATCGATTTCATCGATGATAAGATTCAGCAGCGTCTCGCCAACAGCCTCCGCGATATTCCGGAGGATTTGATTCACACCATCGTCGCTAAGATTCTTGAATTTTTTCGCCAGACCATCAAAATCATGCATGTTCACTGCCCTTCACCTCGCAAGTCACCAACAGCTCCCGCCAGTAACGACGTAGGTTAGAGTCAATCACCAGATACCGGCGTCCGAACAGCAAAACTTCGTCACTGATTCGAACGTCCGCTGCCTTTGGAACCCCGATTGTCTTTTTGACAATGTATATGACAGGAGTGGACTCTGCCTTGGCCTCAGTCTGCGTCTTCACAACGAAACACTTCAAATCCGCGACCTTTCCTGCCTTCCGATCGCTGAACAGGTTGTCCGCATCCTGCTGGCGGCCAACCCGGTAAACCGCCAGCGGGGTATTCATGCGGTGATTCATAGCAAATAAGCCGTGATGTTCCCGTCATCCGGCCCGGACTGCTGCTTTTTGACCCACAGGAAGAGAATAGAATCCACATCGGCATTTCCCGTAGTTTTCCCTTCTACTGCCTGCCGGGTGTAGGTCCAGGCACCGTCACTTTCCGCTGAATAGCCACGGGCGACGGAAGCAAGGTATTCTTCGCTGTCCTGCAGAGCCAGAGACTCCGCCAGCTTCACCCAAGCCAGCATGAGCTGCTTGTCTGCCACAATTGGGAAAGGTACGGGCAGATACAGCTCGATCCGGGTCTGTGCATCATCGATGTACTGCTCAAGCTGAGTGTCCTCCGCCTCCTGCACGGCGCTGACACGGCTACGGCCCTTAAGGAGTGTCGTTGTCAGCATCCGGCACACCGCCGCCTTCCAGCGCCTTCAGGGCAGCGATCAGCTCCGGCTTCTTCAGGTCCGCAAAACCTTCAATGTTTGCTTTCTTCGCCTTGTCCTTCAGTTGGACAACCGTCAGATCCTCCAGCGGAATAATCTTCTCCGCCTTCACCTCAAAATCAGGATGATCATGCAGTTTTTCCAGCACATCTGAATCTTCCACCAGTACTGGCTTAGCCGGCTCAAATCGGATACTATACAGCCGGAGGGAGGCATTGTTTCCCCGGTAGGTTACGTATGACATCAGAATTCCACCCCTTCCACGTAGGCCACTGCTTGCGGCTCTTCAAAGATGGCATCGAAATCGGAATGAATCGCGTAGAAGCGCTTATCAGTCCAGATCGCTTCCTTGCCCTCAGTCGTTTTTCTAATTTGCATATCATAGGTGTGGACCATGGCGAAGTTAGGTTGGTATGTGAAAAGAATGTCTCCTTCCGGCATGCTCCAGACATCTTCCACATCGTAGGCATTGACCTTCTTGACACCGCCTGTGATTTGCAATTGAATGGACGCACTCGTGTCCTTCTCTGCCAATTTTTGCAGTCGTTTACTGAACGTGTTCGGGTGCATGAAATATTTAAATACACCCGCGGCACGATGCCGGGTGGGGATTGCGCGCTCTAATTCGAACAGGACGCCCGTTTTCTCAGGGGCTGACAATGTTGCCCAGTCCAAATAATGCCCGGTAGTACGTCCCTTCTTCAGCCACCCATCATTGATACTCAAAAAATCATAATCTGGATCTGAATTCGGTGTAGCAGTATCGCCATTAAAACCAATATCCTGCATGTTTTCCCCGTAATTTTTGGCCATCGCACGCATAATAATTTCTTCAGCGTTCTGACCACGAACCCGCTGCGTTTGCCGAATGAATTCTTCCGTAATATCGAACGGAACGATTACAGGTACTACCGCATATGGAATCTGCGGAAAGGTGAGCCCTGGCGTATTGGTCGCCATGACGTTCTCTTTTTTACCGCGCATATTCCGGCCTCGCACACCGATTTTGTCGATGGTGCCTTTAGAACTCTTCCGGTTCTCATGACGGATGCCTTTCAAGAAGCCGTTAGCTTCATACGCCATGTCGGTGAAGGCTTCGACTTCCTCATAGTTCAAGGCATTTTGGTCCATCGTGGTTACAATGGTGGATTTCTGAATGCTAGATCTGGTGATAATACCGTTTGTTTTCATAGTATGCATTCCTCCTTCGATTACAGGAAGCGTCCGAAACTAACGGCGCCTTCTGATTTGCTAATTTCTTCTTCATCACCTTGTGCGGAAGCACCGCGGCTATTCTTCACCAGTTGCACATCTGCTGCCAGTGTTTGCATCTGCTCACTCAGCGGTGCCAAAGCCTTGGCAATGGCATCGGTGATTGCAGTCTCTTCCGCGGTCGCAGCCGGAGCAGCAGCAGCTGCAGGTTGGTCACCTTCAACGCCTTCCTCTTTCTTCAGCTCCGCAATCTCTGCTGTCAGGCCTTCCACCTGCTTGGCGATCGGAGCCAGTGCGGCCGTTACAGCCTTGGCAATATCTTCAGCTTTCAAATCGTCTTCCTCCTCAGACTCTTGTTCTACAGGAGCCGTTTTATTTTTCAGTTCAGTCAGCGCTGCAATCGCATCGTCGACGTGTTTCAGGTTGCCGGCTGAAATCTTCTTGCCAGCCTTCGTGATCTGCTCCGGAGGCGTGCCAATGGCTTTTACAATATCCTCCTTGGTCAGCACATCCTCAGCAATATCAACAAAGTCCTGCAGGGCCTCCCGGATGGTCTCCGGATCGGTTTCCAGACCACTTTGCCAAGTTTCCCAATTAAAAAGAACCGAGTTGAGGGCATCCTGCGCCGCCCAAAATTCTCGGTTCTTCCGGTTCTTATGGTATTTGTCAGCGACAGCGCCTTTCTCAATCAGGCCCAGCGCTTTGGCGATTCGGTTCAAAATTCCCTTGGATACCTCCTCTTCCTCTTCGATTTCTTCCCGCTTCCCGACGCCCCACATGGAGAAGCCGGTGATCTCGCCTTTCTTGATGGCTTCCCACGTGTCGTCGTCCGTCACTTTTACGGCTGCCACCCAGGAGCCCTTCACGATCTGCTGATCACCGAGCATCATGTCGCAGGGAGCAATGTAGGACTCGATGACAAATCCCTTATCAGCTTCGAGGTCGTGCTGCTTATCAATGTTGTAGGTGTGCTTCTTCTCCATGAAGAGATGAGCCGCCTTCTCGATCTCGACTTCGTCCATTTGATCGTCATGAGCGTCTGCCACATCCGGCTGATACACTACGCCTTTGACAATTCGCTTGTCATCGTCAATTTTGGCAATCTGGACCTGTTTCTGAATGGCATTCTTTCCGGCAACCTTGATGATGGCAAATGGCACGCCGTTCGCTCCTTTGTCTACCAGGGAGATGTGCGTGATCTTTGCGTCTTTCAGTTTAAAGGTCATATTCTGTTCTCACCTCCTTTCACTATTTGGATATTTGTGGTATAAATATATCAATGTATGTTGAGGCCAGCGGTTGCGCTGGGGTTGGGATTGCCTATTATTCCAGTAATAGCAATACTATCACTCGTCTCTCTGATTACGCATTTTGCTAATAAACGATTAATGCGTAAAAGTAATGTCAATAAAGAGGAGAAGATGCCCATGAAACATCAGGTTACAGAAGGTATGAAGGACCTTGCCACCTCAGCACTTGAGGTTGGTTCCGGATTCAGTTCAAATCTGGCAGTAGGTATCATCCTGACCTGAGCATACATTAAGCACTACGCTAAACAGCGTGGTGCTTTTTGTTTACCCATCAATCCATCACCGACTGCATTGTGCAGCGGCAGCGGATAATCTCCTCAGCTCGTCCCGAAGGATCTCCCGGAAACATCAGCTTACTCTTACCGACAACAAAAGGCTTATCCAGCGGTTGCACTTGGCCGTTAGCTTTACGATGTGACTTCCGGGTGCGGTCACCCTTGGAAGAACGCCATTTCTTACCGTTGACCACCTCGGACTGCTTCCAGCCCTCCAGTTTGCCGCCATTGGCAGCCGCCGTGCTCATGGTTCGGGAAACGGTAATAGCCCGCTCCATATTGAAAGGTCCGGCATCACCCTTGGCAGCCGCAGCACTGATCTCACGGACCAGCAACGCCCGCTCGGAAGGTGTCTTCCCCTCCTTGATGGCTTTCTGGAAGGAACGGGTCATGACATCCGCGCTGGTGCCGTTCATATCCGGAACAAGTTTCTGCAGGTTCTTCGCAAAACGGGATGCAGCCTTGTTCTTGGTGGACCAGGTCTTGTCGTTGTTCAGCACTGTCAGCTCAGATTCGCCTGCCAGGTGATACAGCGGTGTGAAGGCGTCGTATACCGCTTGCTCAAACTTGACTGTAAAGAGGTCCCCGCTCTGAACCGACAGCAAGACCTTCCCCAGCTCCCCAATATCAATCAGCAATTCCTCGCTCAGTTTCTCAATGGCATCATGCAGGGCCTTCCCCTGCAGCTCAAGGATCTCGACTATCCGGGTTTCACCCTGCTTGTACAGCTCCTCCAAAACGGCCCGCTCCGCATGCGTCAGTTCCAGGCTGTCCAGAAATTCAGTGTCGTCTGCTTTGGCAATGAGCTCCCAGCATTCCTTACACATGGCTCGCGGTCTCCTCATGGCTCTGCCGCAGCAGACGTTTGGCAATAGTGGCCACACGTTCCTGCAGATCGTTCACATCGGAGTCAGACTCAGGCACGGTTATAGCCGGCTGGCTGTTCACAAGCTGTGCAATCGGTGTATCCAGGTATTCGGTGCTGTACTTGGATTCATCAATGGTAGTATCCAGCACTTCCTCAGCGATCGGAATCAAATCCCGGACCAGCATAATACCGTTGTCTGCAATAAAGTCCAGTAATGCCTTCCGGTCTTCGGGGTCAATGATGCGCGGCCCGCGCAGGGTCGCCCGCACGCGGAAGATGCCCATGGCCGGGAATAACCGTTTATAGAATATCTCATCCATAATCCACTTACGGTAAGGCTCAAAGACCTGCTCCTCCGCAAACCGCAACGCGGCCTGCGCCGTGGCGCGGTTGTAATCGGAGCTCTGGCCAACCAGGATCGGCGGCAACCGGAACGATGATAGGATGTCGGCCTTCTTGTCCTTCCCATATTCAAGGAACAAGGCGTCCTGCTGGAGCAGATCATTCAGCTTGTCCAGCTTGATGGCCACCTTCTCGACTTTCTCATCCAAGGGTCCACCGGTCTCCTCCCCGATCGCTTCCAGGTAGAGAATGCCTCCCTGCGACTGCGCTCCCTTAACATTCCGAAGCAGCTCCATGGATTGCTTGGTGAGCCGGCCATTGGTCACGGTCAGCAGCATGGACAGCATGCGTCCATTGGAGAAATAGGAAACGTTCAGCTCCTCAGCCTCTCGGCTGCCGACCACGCCCGGCGTATTCCCAAACCAACGGGGTTCACCATATGGACCGTCGTTGCCCAGCTTCAAGGGGATAATCTGATTACCTTGACCTTCTGTTCCGAACGACCGGAACCATACCACTGACTGCCCGCGTTTCATAGCATACTTCAGGGAGAAAATATCCTGAGAAAACTCCTCGACCTTCTTCGAAGACCGAATCAGCCGCTTACGCTTAATCGTCACCTTATCCGTCTCCCGGGTGCAACGAACGAACTTCGGATTGATACGGTAGAGTGTCGGGAACTCGCTACCAGCAGGCCAGGCAACCTCAACATTCGCATTCCCGCTGCTCTCAATGTCCTCAATTAAAGAGCTGATGATTTCATCCGGAGTATCTTCCAGATTACAAGTTTCAAAAAATTTATCAGCCCGATTCCACTCCTCCAGTGCCGTCTGATCACTCTCCCCCGGAATGTACTCCAAAGCAATGCCGTAACCGGCGATGTTCCGTTTATATGCCTCGATACACTGTGGGATAATGTTGCTGTTCTTGACCAGCAGCTTGCAAGAAGCAGGGTCGTTGCCAGGAGGGAATGGCAGCAGCCCATGTGGTCATAGAGGTTTTCGAAGCTATCCGGTAGCTGTGCGCTGGAAGGGATGTGCCGGTCTTCTGCTTTTGATATCTGAAACCACTGTGCTTCTCCACTCATGTGTTACACCCACCCCACATTTTCATCTGACCGCTCCTCTCTGTCCTTTTTCCGCTGCTTCACACGCTGCAGCAGATAATCTGTATGGATGCCGTACCGGCGTGCGTCACAGGTATGGTCATTCTGCTTAATGGGCTTGTCCTCGCCGCGCTTGGCTGCTTTTTCATCCCACACGTAAGACACCAACTCCTGAAGAGAATTGGTGTTATCGGCACAGATATACAATTCATTGCGCTGGAACCGGTTGGACACGGTCTGAATGCCATCCAGCACCGTATTCACAGCAGCCCGGATGTTGGCAATACCCCGCTTCTGCAACTCAATAATAAAAGCCTTTGCTGACGGGTCAATGAAGATTGCATACTCATCGCCGTCGAGAAAGGCTTCCAGATCATCCGCGTATTCACCATTCGTTTTCTCACCTTTATGCCGGATATTGTGGTAATACTCGTCCAGCTCATAATAGATGTTCCCGCGGACTCCGTATTTCAGGAACGCTGTCGGGTTATTAGCTCCGTAGTCGATACAAATGAACTTACGGTCAAACTTGGCCGGGAACCATTCCCGTACCTTTTTATGGACCGCATCATCGAACTTGGAGAAGATCACTCCCTCGGCCATAACCCAAAGCCCCAGGATGTACCGCTGATAGAAAATCCCGCTGTACATTCGCCGGTACCGCTCACGCACCCGCTCGGAGAGTGATAGGTTATCCTCCATTGTGAAATGCAGGTGCAGCGCGTGCTTCTTCTGAAGCTGATCGAGCCATTCCATCTTGAACCAATGATACGGGCCAGCGGGGTTGCAGTTAAACCACAGCTTAGCACCATCCACCGAACAACGGGCGGTCGCTTGGTCTACGAAGGACTTCGGCATAAGTGCCACTTCATCAAAGAACATGCCGGCCAGCGTGATCCCGGCGATCAGATCCTGCAAGCTTTCATCTCTCCCACCAAACAAGAAAAACCGGTTGCTGATTAGCCCCCGGGTAACGGTCAGTACATTTTCAGATCGGTTATCGTGAACATGATATCCGCGGCTCGCCAGCATGCGCTTCAGCGGCCCGATGACGTTACGCCGGAGCGCGCCGATGGTCTTACCCGACATACCGAATTGCTCACCGCGGAAGGTATCCATCGCCCAGGCAATGAAAGAGAAAGACATGCAGACCGTCTTGCCAGCACGCACAGAACCGTCACATATAATTGCATCCTTATCACGATGAGGGCTATCTGGCGTCCACCATGTCAGAACTTTAAGCTGCTTCTGCGAAAAAGGCGACCACTTGAATGCGGGTGGCTTGAATTTAAGCTTCGCCATCGTCACTCCACACTCCCGCCGCCATACCCTTCAACGCATCGATAAAGCCATCATCCTCGAAGTCTTCCTTACCTCCACCACCGCGCAGCATCTGCAGCTCATACTCCATGGTTTCAATACGGATACGTTTCTCGTCGTCGGTCAGCCGGTTCTTCAGCTCAATGGCTCTTATCTTCTTATCCTGAATGCGGGTCAGGGCTTCCTCCAGCTTCACAATATCGTCCAGCTTGCGGAAGCCCTTCTCCTCAATCTTAGATTCCATCATTTCATTCCGACTATGCGGGATCTTTTTCGTAATGCCGGTCTTCTCATCGTGAATTGTAGCAACTTCCTTGATAGCCTTCAGCTCATATAAGACGTTGCGCTCAGTTTCAGACAGCACGTCCATCAGTGACTTGATCCGCTGCATCATACGGCGCTCCCGGATTGTCAGAAGGTAAAGAGATTCATTAGCCTGGATGATCGGATCAGTGTCCACCTGATCGATGAGCTGCTGCTCAGTTTCGGTTAGAGTATCCAGCCAAATGGTTTCATGCTCACCGGTGGTGACGGCCTTCTTGTTGCCAATTGGCCCGCCAGCCCCGCCGCTGTTCCCCTTCGCGTTTTGATTGCCCGGGGGAGCGCCGCCACGATTCCCGACAGCGTTCTTGTTCCCTTTGGGAGCGCCGCGAAGTGGAGCGCTCCCTTTCACTTCAATTGGAGCGCTCCCTTTGAATTCGGGCAGAACGCTCCCTTTGAGCTCATCTTCCCAACTGTCCATCGTCTTCCACTTTCGGACTTTGCTGTCTGGAATAGAAAAAGCAGCGGCGATGTTCTTAAGCTTAATCGTCCCGCCACTCTCCAGCCACACCTGTTTTGCCTTGTCCCGCTCGGGACTACGTTCTCTGGCCATGCTACATGTCACCACCCCCGAAACTAGCTTTAAGTATTTCTTATAATAATACCGATAATAATTTCAAATATTTTTAAAAGAGAGGAAAATTACTATGATTAAATTTGTGGAATGGTTTTTTTACAGTTCAGTGACCTTTGCCTTTATATATACGAGTTATGACCAAGTCAAATTTCATTCTTATTTAAAAAAACGGTTCCCTAGAAGTACCTCTTTCCGAAAAGCTATGGGAGCAAAGGTTTCTGAACTCATTGACATTTATAATTCATATACAAGTGAGGATCTTATAAGAGTTGAAGCAGAGCTTAACGGAATGAAAGGCGAAACAACAGCTTTCGATAAAATTTCTGATATTGCACTTAAAACAATTATTGGTGCTTCTATTACCTTTTTTGCTGCTATTACTTCAACAAGCACTGGACTTATTAACCTCGTAAAAGACAAAATTCCAGAGGAAATGCTTATAGAACAAATTCAGAATACAGTGAACCAATTTTCTAAAGTTACAGACGGTTATGGGGTCATATTTATAGTAGCAATTTCTATTTTTTGTTTTGGAGCAATATATTACATGTCAATTGCAGAGAAACAGAGATTCCTCAGAATACACTTTCTTGCAATAGAAGCCGTAAAGAAAATTCAAAACCATACCTAAATATCATCCTTCTGCAGCTCAATATCAATTTCAATCAGTTTCTTCAGATCGTCCACCGTCTTGATTTCAATCCGGCCGTCTTGAAAGTCCTTAACCCATTTGGCTATGCCAGCCTTAACGATCTTCCGGTATTGCGCCTTACTTTCGAGGATACCGGCCATGATTTCAATCTCATGTTGCAATAAAAGTTCATCTTTTGTTCCCATTGCGTTCCCCTCGGCTTCCGTGTATATTTGGAAACGAGACAGCGGATGTCTGGAAATGCCACGCGTGGCGCGCCGCTGTCTCAGCCGGGGGATACCCTGGGTGATCGGGAGGACGTTAGCGCGTCCTCCTTTTAATAAAAGCCGCCTCGTAATAAGACGGTTAAAAGAACTGAAGATTAAGAGCTAACTTTATACTCATGAACAACTCTCCACACATAGTTTGTATAAGTTTGCAATTCCTTTGCAATGTCCACTTGTCTCATTCCCGACTTGTGCATACGGATTATCTGTTCTTTCAAAGTCAATTTTTCATAAAGCATGAATCATCCCTCCAAGTTATTATTTATCAAGATTATAACTTGAAGTAAAAATCCCCGCTAGTAATCGACAGTTGTGATCAATTGTTGTGAGCAGGAATGAATTTTGCTAAATTCTCCGAATTAAGATAGGTGTGGCGCCTGTTTTTATCTCATAACGCTTCTTAATTACATCACAAAATACCGGGTCCAGCTCCATTGTCCTGCAGGAGCGGTCAAGCTGCTCACAGGTCATCATAGTGGATCCGCTACCGCCAAAGAAGTCAGCAATCGTGTCTCCGCGCCGGCTGCTGTTCTGGATCGGTATGGCCAGCAGCTCCAAAGGCTTCTGTGTTGGGTGAACATACTTGGTTACATCCCCCTTTGAAACTTCCCAGACTGTCTCCGGAAACGGTTCTTTAACCGGCAGACCAGCACGCCATGCTGTGGTCTGCTTGCGGTCACCATACCAGGCAGGAGCCTTACCATTCAAATGGGCATAAAAAACAGGTTCATGTTTTTGTTTGTACTGAGCCCACCCGAATGTTGCAATATTCTTCAGCCAAATACATACAATCCTTACCTGTAAACCCTCTTCAATCATTGTACTTTCAAACAACCGCTGGTAGCGAGAGGGATGAAATACATAAATAGCCGCAGTCTCTTCCATGACCACAGCATACCTTTGAAAGACGGCGTGCAAAAAGTTCGAGAATTCCTCCTCGGACATATCGTCGTTCATTATGCAACTGCGACCATCGGCCACCAAGCTGGCAGATTCGCTCTCCACTGCCACATTGTATGGCGGGTCCGTTACTACCAGATCCGCCTTGACTCCAGCCATTAGCCTGGAAACATCCTCAGCATTGGTAGCATCGCCACACATAAGGATATGCCGGCCGAGCTGCCATACATCACCGCGGCGCGTCTCAGGCTCTTTAATTTCGTCAAGAGCTGCCTGAACGTCGAAGTCATCTTCAACAACCGACTGATCCATCTTAATATCTGGTATGTCTATAAACTCTGCTATCAGCTCCCCAATCTCTTCGGGCTCAAATCCGGACAGCGCCAGATCCGCCCCCGCCTTCCTGTAGCTCATTCAGCAGCTGCGCCAGCGCTTCATCATCCCAGCGGCCTGATACTTTATTAAGCGCCAGATTCAGAAGCTTCTCACGCTCAGGATCAAGGTTTACTACTGACACAGCCAGCTCCGTGCAGCCCTGCTCATTGACCAGCACCTTGTAGCGCTGATGGCCACCGACCATGTTGCCGGTCTGCTCATTCCACACGATCGGGTCAACGTAACCGAATTCGTCCAGGCTGCGGCGAAGCTTTTCGTATTCTGGATCTCCATGTTGAAGGTCGACACGGGGGTTATAGACAGCTGCATTAAGCTGCTCAATTGGTACTATTCTGATGTCCATATAAGTGCTCCTTTCAAAAGAAAAAGCACCGGTTAGGGTGCTTAATCTTCATCTATGTAAGTATCTCTTACTGTACCAAGCTTTGTTTGACCTTTCACATTTTTCCCATCAGCATCAAGAACCTTTACATCAAACCCTGGATAAGATTGTTTAAACCTCTTCTTTTTCCATTCAGAAACAGTAGTGTCATTCTTAGCTTGCCTTTCATAGACATATTGAGGTATTCCATCTTTATCTCCTCTAATATCTTTACCACTTGCATGCTTAAAAGCTACTGCAAACCCCTCAATCTCCCAAATCCTTTTTTCCACATTTTTTATTTTAGGCATATTGAACCACTCTCCCTTCCAAATATCATACATGACCTTCCATAATCAGACAATATATGATAATGGTTAGGGAAGAACACCGCGAAATATTGCTCCTCCTTTGAGTTGAGTTGGTTTTTCATCTTGGGGTACTCAGAAACTCAGCAAGAGACGAAGAGAATCAGCACTCCTTGCTCTTTTCCACCTTTCACCGTATAAACACTCATATCAGTATTTAATGCTTGAGATGAGCTTACAGAATGATAGAAAAAGAATAAGAGAATTTTCTATTGAATAATTTCTGAAGTTGATGAGAAGTACTGTTTCATTGCATGATCAAGTTGACCCTTGCTATCAACACCATGTATTAAGATTTGCTTTAACAGAGATTGTCCATTTGTTTCTTTGAGCGATTTCAGTAATCCGCTTCTTACTAAAATCTCGATATTAGCTTTTCTAAAGCTACCATTTGAGTTTTCTTTTCTAATGATAATATCGAATGTTTTATTAATGTCACTAGTTTCTAAAGGCTCTCCATCAATAAGAATAAGATGCTTTAGATTTGAAGAAGAACGTGTCTGTAAATATTTTTGCAAATAATTAAAAGTTCGTGCCCCAAGATCTATCCACTCATGACCAATTAAATGTTTATCTCGTCGAAGATTTCTTATTCGATAATTAATTAAATCTATATCAGAAATCAAGAAATTTAGTATATGTTTTTGTTCAAATCCACAATCATAGGCTAATGACCATATCAATGGAGAGGCATATTCATAGATTGAATAGTCAATTTTATGCCCATTTACAAAATTGTATTGGATTTTATCACTAAACATGAAATCCACTTGATTCTGATCTATAAACTTTATATCATTTTTCTTTTTTTTAGCTGGTCTTATTTCCTCTAAGCTTTTATTAATTTTTAGATATTGCTCTTCATCCAATCGATTAGTTTTTCTCATGAAAGTCAATAGATGAGTAATTGCAGGATAAACAGTACCTCCTATTCGAATCTCAAATAACTCATTAATATAATCTGTTGAAAAAAAACTTCCAAATCCTTTAACCATACCTACTTTTTTAAAAAGGACATTATAAAAATAGACCTCAACGTCTCGATAATACCTTTCTTTCACGATCTCTTTAACAGAAGTCCCATCATTTAAATACGCTAGGTATTCTCCAAGAATAAGCTCGAGATTTTCAGATGTATTGAGTTCCAACATTAATAACCCCTCCTAAATATATATAGCAAATTCGACATTCAGGAAGGTTTTCCCTTCTGGCATTTTACTCTCGAACAAAACTGTGCTATTCCTTCCCAACGACCCCATATACAACCCTTACACTTAGCCGGCTGCCGAGGCGGATCCTTTAATCGCCGCTGCTTCTTCTAATTAATTCCCCCAATATAAAAAAGCCGCCCAAATTAATGAGCGACTTCGGAATATGTATTCAATTCAAACATGTTATGAGTCTGACCTAAAGATCGGCGTCCGCTCCGCATCCGCAGCAAATGCGCTGCGCTCTCTGCTTAAAATCTTTACGGACTTTGTAACAAAGGAGGACAAGACCATTTTACTGAGCCAGTGAAATGAGAGTCAAAAGCATTGACAATGAAAATACGGCTTGAGCACATCTATTCACATATCATACTATTTATTTCTCACTATTTCGCTTAAGCGCTCGTCTTAGCATTATTGGCTTTTTTAGCAGTGGCCATCTTCTCTCTCATTTGTAGAAGCATTTCGATAAGCTCTTCACGGCCGATGAGACGCACATTATTAGACTTTGCTAATTTGTAAGCCTGCTCAGTGTAATCCCTATTCGTTACAACCCAAGCAGCTGAAGCTCCATAATGTGAAACTGCCCCACGTACCTCTTGCACTGCCTTTAATCCAACATTCTTGCTATATCGCTTAGCCTGGACGACTATTCGCTTACCGTCTTTGGATAGGACCAGATCAGCACCGTAATCACCAGCTGCTTGTGTAACTTCAGCTTTGTACCCTTGAGATCGAAATAGGTGGCCAAGGTATTGTTCAAACTGAACGCCATCCATTTTATCGATCTCCGCAATACCGGACTTTCTCAAACGTTCAGCCCGTTTATTACTTATATACCTCATAATCGAAATTACAGCTGTAAGTCCCAGAATAACTCCAACTACACCACCATAAATTGATTTCGTTATGAGGAATCCTAGTCCAGCCATTGATAATGCTGCTAATCCCGCCAATGCTTCAAAAAACTCTTCCTCCTGCTTCGCCTTACTTTTTCTTCTTGCCATCTGTAACCTCCGCTATTAAAAAAGCTTAGCTTCTACAAAGTCTATCATGGTTGAACTTTTATAATCTTCTCCTATAGTTGTGAACTCAATTCTTAATTTAAGTACACCAGACATATCCAATTTGATTTCTTTTGGTAGATCTCCACCTAACATTTCAGATGAATAGTATATTTCGTTCCCATCCGCGATAAATTTAACTGTTCCTGGATTAGCACTATTTTTGGAATGATCATCAATACCAACATATCCAGTGAGCTTTTTATATTTACCATTTAAGTTGTATTCGATAGATCCGAGGCCGTTATTTGACATGAAAAACTGATTTTCCAAGCCGATACCGTGTAAATACTTATTATCAACAATACTAAATTCACCGCTATACGCTTTTGTTGGATCTCCAACCTCAACCCATTTGTTAAAATGGAATACAGCAGCATTTTTGTCTGTACGAGCATAAGAAATATCAGATAAGTATTTAAATGTCCCTTCTTTCTTTCCAACCCATGCCGTTTTGTTCTTCCCATCATAGGTAAAATCCTGGCCGGAATTTTTAGCAAAAGAATTTGCCGAGACGTACAATTGCCCATTATATATAATTGATTGTGACGATTGTTTCTCAACGCCATTGAACATGTACTTTACGTTTTCTAGTACAACATTTATTTTTACATTTGTTCCGGCAAACACTGTAGAACCTACTACCAATGAACCAATTGTAAGTCCAACCATTAATCCTTTAAGCTTATCCTTCATTATGTTTCTCTCCCATGAATCAGTATGTATTTCCTAAAACATGGATTCGACAAATAACACCTATTTCCTTCCAATACTGCGGTGAGATTTTTTAGCATCATCAAAAACGAAAAAGCGAGAGGATATACGCCCCGGTTAATGCCGCATCGCTGCAGCCGTGCGTATCACTCTCGCCTGATTTCCACAGTACAAATATATCATGCCCCAGACCTAATGAACGGCCATTGTGTGGTCAAATGTCGGTCAAAAAACGGCCAGACGATTTTAGAACAGGGTTGGTTCTAAATCTATTCTTTGCGAAATTGGACGATAGTCATCATCAACATAAAAAAATGATTGCGGTGCTGTGAAAGGAAAATCGAACTCCTTAGGATCAATCGGCTTTTCATATCGATCAATATCACCAATCTTTATAGCGTAGGCGTTTTCCTTATTATTGAAATATTCTTTAAAAAATCCATGAGTTATCCCCGAATAACGATTTGTTTTATTCCAAATACTCTCTGGGTCATCATTTAAAATACTATCAATACTGAACTCCCCTACAATCCTTCCTTCAGGCATAGTAGAATAAATGACCACTGTGTCTACCTTTTGTTTAAAAATAGTCTTTCGGTACTCGTAGCGCTTTTCCTCGCTAAAAATTTTCTCTACGAACTCCGGTTTAATCGATAATAATACTTTCACTTACTCCACCTTCTCTTAGAATATCGTCGAACTGTTCTTCCGTAATTGAAATAAAAGACCATCGTTGACTACGACTTAAACCAATTTCTTCTATTAATTTTCTTCTAATCAGCCTTTTACTAAGAGCCGCATTATAAGTCATCTTAATAGTATAACATCCGCCTTTATTATACCAATACCTTAAATCGTCTTTATCAAAAACGCTATAGGTACTTGCATATGAATAAAAACTGTCGAAATCCCCAAATTCATTCTGGCTTTTTACTTCCTCGACAACACAAACGGATGTTGCTACAGATGTATATTCAGCGGCTTGACCAGGCGTTGCTGTTCGATACATTACTAATACATCTCCTCGAGATGTCCTTTGAACTGGCATAGTTGTAACATAGATCTTATGAATGCTATTTGTAAATGTGATATCCTCCAAGATATCTACGTCCTCCGTATTAAGAATCGAATCGGGGAACATAATGGAATGATACTGAGGATATATAGCCAGTAGATATTTGTTTGTATCTTGTTTTTTGATAAGTGGATAGTCAAGAAGTATATCATTCGCTAAAACTTTTAAATCTTTAATTAATACCAACTCTACCCCATTGGGAGTATCCTTTGTTCCATATTCATAAAAACCATATCTTTTCATCAACATTATCAGGGGCAAGGTTTCTTGCTTATTAAAAATCGTGACATAACAAAACTCTGCATTATTAACGATTGCAAAATCCAATGCTTTTTTTATAAACCGTTCTCCAAGCTTTGTTCCATGTGGATTAATTTTAAATGTTCCAATTTTCAATGCTTGGTTACATTCCAACTGAGGGGATACATCAGTGATAGGTCCCTCTTCCATTTTTATATATAGGAAACCTTCTACATGATCTTCTTCATAGTAGAGATACGCCTCTGCATCCCGCTTCCTGTTAAACCAATCCTCAAACTCACTATAGTCATTCTTAAGAGAATCAAAAAAAGGATCATTCAAATCCACATTTCTAAACTTTTTTTTCGCCAAATAATCATCTTGTCTGCGTACTGTTCTTGTCATATTCATTCTCCTTTTGTAAATACATTTTTAAAGAGCCTAAAAGTTGTTCGTGATTCTGATCGGTAGAGTGTATGAGTAATGGGATTGAGTATTTTTCAGCAATTTCCCTTGCATACTCAATCTCAGAGTTTTGAAAATCACCTAAAAAATCAGCATCATAGTCAATTCCATCACGTTCTTTTAGCCTATCAGCAATAATGGGCACCTCTTCTATCTTAAGTAGAATGCACACTGGGTTTAACTTATCGAATGTCTCTTCGGGTAGTCGTTCGATGCCTTCTTCTTTATTGAGTAGGCAGAAGTGACCATCTAATAATATAGCGGGAAACTCCTCGGTATAATTATGTATCGCATCTATCAAAAATCCTTGATTTTCTTGTATTTGTTCTACTTTTTTAGAATTAGTAAATTCATAATCTTTCTGTTTAGATATTAGCTTGCTTGCAGAAAAACGAGGAACATCAAGCTCTATTGATAAACGATCGCAAAGATATGTTTTCCCCACACCATGAATCCCAGCTACAAAAACTATCTTCTGCACAAATATTCCTCCTTCTTTATTTCACCTCACCTTAATATTTCTACAGTAAATAACAATCACCTTCCAAAATATTCTTTTATTTTTAAAAAATCACCATAAAAAATAGGACTATCCAACTAAGATAGTCCTATTTTTCTATTATTTATCCTCTTACAGTACTTCTAATCCTAACGTACATGCCAATACGTAAATCCCCCTGGACTTCACCCTCCGATACTTCCGCTCACTCATCCCAAGTTCTCCGTACAATATCGAATCATACTCATCCTCATGGTCCAGGTAACGCCGCTGAATGATCTCCCGCTCTGCTTTCTTAAGCCGACCCATTGCCAGTTCTAACAGCTTCGACTGCCGCTCCAGCTCCAATTCCCTATCCGTATTCCATACCGCTATATTCTCCGTAGTCCGGCTGATCGCATTCGTCGATCCGTGGTACCGCGGCTCCGGGCTGGCCGTGAGCGCCGCCTGGCGCCGCACGAAGCCAATCTGCCGGTATACACGGACCGTTTCCAAATACTCCTCCACCCGGCGACGGGTCTCTGTTTCGTCGATCGGGAGGATGTCAAAAGCCAATTGGATTGCTAATTTGTCGCTTTTCCCCATGATAATCCCCTCACTCGTGGTATAATTCGAATGAAGGTACGAGATTGGACCCCCGTCCGGCCAAGGTAATGGGGGTCCTAATTCTGAATTGATATATTTTATTTCATCGTGTGTGATGATTTGTAGCAAAAGAAGAATAACACTACGACAATAGCCCATTTAGCGAAAATGAGGATAAAGTCATCTTTATCGACAGACGTGATGAATACATAGAGCAGCGAAAGGTCTTTTTCCATGAGCTTTGTCATGTCATCCGTCACTCCGGCGATCAACGCTGGATGCCACGGTTGTTTCGAGAAGCCCAAGAAAATGAAGCGAACCAATTTGCGCTTTATGCAATGATTCCATTCTTTATGCTTGAACAGATGCATTTGCCCCTGAACCGAAGTCAAGTGCTTAGCTTACTGGTCAGCGAATTCCACGTATATCTGGATTTTGCTAAATTACGCCTTAGTCAAATTGAAGATCGAATAACCGAATCTAAATTAATGTCGACCCTTACATATGCCAGCCACTCTCCGGCAAATCCTGTTTCAACCATTTATGACTCTCCGATGACAGGCCTCGATTACCTCCAGCAGCCTCGTATAAGTTCCTTGTATGGGTTAGATCTCTCCCGCCCGGAAGCCTTGGTCATCGAGCAACGTCATGGATTCATTTGGGATGAGCCTTTACTTCTCAATGTGGAGCGATCCTATAAGCTGCATGATTCGTCTTTCTATCGCTCTAGACAAGAGGCCCACCGTTCTCCCTGGTGATCTTTCGCTCCCTCCGAATCAGAGAGGGTACGTAAATATTAATTTGTCCCGTGTTGCCTGGCGTCACGGTCAGAGCGTGACACGGCTGATTCTGCCTTTGGAGGCGGTTGACGATGCTATTAATTTTTAATGTTTACTAATTCATAGAAACTGGAGCATAAATATTACATGAGTTGTCTTCACCTCGAATAATTCAAAAAGGAGCGACCCCATGGACAATCCAAAAAAACGATCATCTGCCCCCACTCCAAAGAAAGTGCCTGCCAATAACAAGCAGGGATCAAATGGCGTCTTGTCATTGAGGGACCGCCCGACCCTGTAACCGGCGAACGCACACAGATCCCCCGTGTGCGGGATACAATTAACGAAGTAAAAGCAGAATGCAAGGCAGAATACGATAGACGGGCTGCAGGCATTGATACCAAAAAGGCAAAGAAAACCACCTTTGCTGAGGCCGCTTCAAAATGGCGAAAAGAATATATTAAAACGATCAGTAAAGATGCTACCTTACAAAACAGAGACAAAGCGATTAAAATACTAACACGTTATATAGGAAAATCATCCATAGGCACTGTGACAAAAAAGCAATACCAGGGAGTTATTGATAAGATGGGAACGGTCGGATATCCAGTTAAAGATAAAGAGAACCCTGGTAAGTTTATTTATAAGCCGTATGCCATAAATACGATCAAGAGCACACATTCTGTAGCTGGCATGATTTTTGAATGGGCCATTAAAGAAGGGTTTAGAAAGGACGACCCAACTGAAGATGCTATAATCAAAGAAAAAGCATTAACCGTCGAGGAAATCGAGGGTGATGATTTAGAGGCATCATATTTAGAGCGGCATGAACTCGAAAGTTTTTTAAATGCAGTGATGAGTCATGGGTTTGAGCGTGATCTGGAGACATTCTATCTTTTGGCCTTCAGTGGATTAAGATCCGGAGAACTTTGTGAATTAAAGTGGTCAGATATCAATTTTGACACTACAATGCTCCGGGTAACCAAAACACTATATAGTCCTAAAAATAACATGAGAATTTACGAATTAACTCCTCCCAAGACAACAGGCTCTATACGGTCGTTTAATTTAGACCTTTCGATCATTAAATTACTCCAATCTTATCAAGAACAACAAATTAAAATCCACAATAGATACAAGGAACAGTTTGACGATCATCACACTAAGAACTTTGTGTTTTGCAGGCCTAATGGTTATCCGTTTCACCCGACTAATGTAATCGAACGAATGGAACGGATCTTAAAATACACAAATATAACAAAACATGCTACTCCTCACATTTTCCGGCACACCCACATCAGCATGCTTGCAGAGGCTGGAGTGGATATCGCCAATATTATGAAAAGGGTCGGACACGATGATCCAAAAACAACTACGAAGATCTATTTACATGTCACGAAGAAGATGAAGCAGGATGATGTAAATAAACTCAATATTCAATTCGGTGACCTGTTGAAAATGAATACATCCACACTCTTGTGATTTTCATGTGATTTCTCCAATAATAAAACCCTCGAAAAGCCCGAAGAACCGCGCCTTTCAAGGGTTTTTCCACGCAAAAAGGAGCATTGGGGGAATGCTCCTCTTCGGCTTACATATACCGTTATTGGAACTGCGCCTCCGGCAAAAGTTAATCCGGAAGTTATATCAATAAGTTACCTTAAAAATGACAATAATACAAGTATTTCCTACTCCGTCCAAGAAAATATGACCCTATAATGATTGCGCTTCCCTATATAGCAGCCCATGCGGGTATTTCGGCCGGAACGGACTTTGCCGACTGAAGAGCTCGCCCGTTATAATGAACCTACTCTGCGCATAGAGTAAACGAGAGAAGGTACTTATACAATGGATGCTAATCCCCCTATTCAACGCAGGACCGCACAATATTCCCATATCGTTACGGAGGGCACACATTATGAGGTCGGCCGTGCCTTGGGCGCTCATTACAAGCATAATTCCGAGCTCATCTCATTCTTATCCTCGCCGTTCATGGGGGCTTCCCCGCTGCTGCCGTCTGCGGCAGATAGAGTCATGGAGAGCTTCGAGAAATATTGCCCCGGCATGAACGAAGAAATCAAAGGCTTCGCCGACGAGACCGGTATCGAACCCGTCCAGGTTGTGTTCTATTACTCCTACTTCCAGCCATCCGGTCACTGTACACAAGCTGCATACCGGACAAGTCCGGATAACGGCGGGCATACCTGTCATATGCGTAATTATGATTTTGGCTGGGAGGATGAGCCTTATAATCAGCTGCTGCTCAGTACAACACGGGTGAAGGGTAAACCTGCACATATCGGCTTTGCGCTCCAGCTGTTCGGCCGTTATGACGGAATGAATGATGCTGGACTTACTGTAACAACTACATCGGGGAGAATCCGGCCGGAGATGACCGGGGAAGGTTTTATTTTTCCGGGAGTGGTCCGCGCCTTGCTCGACAACTGCACCACTGCGGAAGAAGCGGTGCTGCTGATGCGCAGCATGCCAGTCTCCGACTACCGGAATTTCCTGATCTCGGACGCCAAAGGCGAGATCGCCCTCGTTGAAACTGCCGGTACGCATAAAGAGATCCAATATTATCCGGCAGCGGCTGGCGGGAACTGCAACCAGCTTGTCCTATCAGCCAACCATTATACCCTTCCATCCATGCAGGCTCATAATCTGCAGGTAATGGAGAATTCGAGGACAAGGTATGACGCGCTGCGGTCGGCACTTACGGACGAAGCTGCACTCCAAAGCCCCGTGGCAGCCATGCAAGCCATCGCAGGCACAGAATACCCTAAGGGAGTCTGCTGTCATCATTACAGTGAGGGCTTCGGAACGTTATGGTCGATGGTCTTCGATAACACGGCCCGCGAGGCGCATATCTGCTTCGGTTCCCCGCAGCTGAACAGCTGGAGGACCTTTGGGTTCAACGACCCGGCCGGAGTCCGCGAATATCACGCCGTTCTGCCTAACCGCCCATCTACAGCCGGATTCTGGGATCAGCTGCCTTCTGCAGAATAGAGTGCACGAACTCTGTCTTCCCCTCACAATATGAGTCGATATCATAACGGTATTCTTTCGCAAGCCGCTGCTTGACCGCCTGATACTCCTCACGGGCAGAGGGGCTGCTACGCAGATAATCGCGGAATGCAATATGCTCAAGATATCCCTTCCCGTCCTTCGGACATACGTAAAGGTGGTACTTCATAAATCCGTCATCCTGCAAGCTCCGGAAGGCTTCCCTGCCCTCAATCCCCAAATTGCCCTGATGCTCATAACCGTACTGCTGTAATCTCCGGATGATCTCCGGCAGCTTCTCATAGCTCTCCATCACCAGATCGATATCGATAACAGGTTTGGCCGATAACCCCTCGATGGAGGTACTGCCCACATGCTCAGCCGCTATGATCAGATCTCCCGCGATCTCCAGCATCCGCGCTTCAATTCTGGCGTATTCAACCTTCCAGGCCGGGTCGTAGGGAACAACTTCAACAACTTTTGTTTTCTCAGCGATGATCTTCCCCTCCTTGGTGTGAACAGTTTTTAGTAAATATATTATAGCGCACCTGTCAACGGGGAATGTGCCTGCCTGCCAAGTATTCTATGTTTCGTTAAGTCTGCCGGGATAAAATGCAAACCGCTATCTCATACTATCCATCAGATATGGAGGTGAACAGTGTGCCCAAGAACAGTGCAGATCCAAAGCATGACCGTGCTGATAACCGTGCCGATAAAAAGAACAACCAGCAGAATCACTCCAGCATCACCGAAATCCCCCAGATGGTGAATCCGGATAAAGCCGAAGATTATGTGCCAAGCTTAAATGGCGTGACCAAGAACGAAAGCTGAATGTAAAAGGACCGGGCTTCGCTGATGGAAACATTGGCGGAAGTCCGGTCTTTTTTATGTTTTCCGATGAAATTCCAGATCTCAAGCACAGCCGGGAATCAGAATTCATATATGAATTAGAGTGTGTGAATCTGAACGGGCAATGTAGTTATAAAGTTAATGTAGTGATAGAATAATACAATCATTCTAATAATCACGGGAAGAGTGGAAATATGCGAATAGGATTATTTGACTCCGGAATAGGCGGTTTAACGGTGCTTCATCAGGCACTGAAATTTCTGCCGCAAGAAGATTACCTCTTTTACGCAGACACTGCACATGTTCCTTATGGAGAGAAAACAAAAGAAGAAGTTAGAGAGTACATTCTAAATGCTGTAGATTTCATTGCTAAACACAATATAAAAGCTTTGGTCATTGCTTGTAACACTGCCACCAGTATCGTGATTGAGGAGCTCAGAAGCCGGTATGACTTTCCTATCCTGGGCATCGAACCGGCAGTGAAGCCTGCCATTGAACAATCCGAAGGAAAACAGAAAAAGGTTCTGGTGTTAGCCACGAGACTTACGCTGCAGGAGAAGAAGTATCATGATTTAGTTCACCGTATAGATCATGGGGAAATTGTGAACAGTTTACCACTTCCCGGACTGGTGCAGTTCGCTGAAAGCTTTGAATTTGATGAAAAGAAGATCATCCCCTACTTGAATCAAGAATTGTCCCGGTTTAATTTGCAGCAGTACGGCACAGTGGTACTCGGATGTACTCATTTTCCTTATTTTGAGAATAGTCTTAAGAAGATTTTCCCTGAAGACGTTGATTTCATCTCAGGAAGTATTGGAACAGCCAGACATCTGAAACGTATCCTCGAACACAAAGGTCAGGTTAACCAAGGTAGTGGTGATATCATCTTTTTCAAGTCTGGTGTGAAAGTTGAGGATACCTGCACATTAGACAATTATCATCGCCTTTTCAAACTTCTGGATGAACTGTGAATTGAATTACGATCAGCTGCTGATGATTACCGGAGAAAAGGAAGTGTATGACTTGAGCCACTATGAAGCGATCATGGGGAGATTACGTCGAAGCCCCCTGAAGAATATAACGCTACTCAAAATGATGACCGCCTATCACACTCAGATTGACAGTACGATGATCGAACAGCAGGATCACTGGGGAGTGTTATTGCTGATGCCTGCCGTGACCTTCCCCTACGATCACAGGACCTATCCGGAAGCCGACACCGTTGTGCTTATGGACTACAGCAGCCCGGAGGTCTTCCCCGCCCTGCTGAAGCTGCTGCCAAGGGACGCAAGGCTCGTATTTAAGCTGCAGGAGGATGCGTACCGCCAGGCGCTGGAGCCGCATTTCACACTGCATAAAGTCCGCAGTCTCTATTCCTATTCTACGGCCGAAGGCCAAACCTTCAGCGCAGACGGGGCATGCATCGTAAGTGAAGCAATGGATGAACGGCTGCTGCCGTTATGGATGGCAAATGATTATTCACAGGGGGAAATCAGTCTATATTTTCAGGAGGGGGCTTTCTCTGTATCATTGTTCGAGGGAGACGTGCCTCTCAGCACTTGTTTTGTATTCCGCAATGAGGAATCTGTCTGGGAGATTGGAGCTGTACATACGGCTGCTGCCGCAAGAAAAAACGGACTGGCGCAGCGCGTGGTCCGCACAGCGTTATACCATACTCTGCAAAGGGGATATATTCCGAGGTATCAGGTACTTGAAGACAATCTCGCCTCGATCCGTCTGGCTGAATCGATTGGACTTACCCCCGCAGTGAAGCTTGAGCACTGGATTAACTATTAACGGTTATCTCTGTATTCAAAATATTATATACTGTTAGAAACATGTATCTGTCTATGGAGCCTCTGCTCACAAACTATGAAGGAGTTAACTTATGAGTTATCAACCCCCACCTTTTGGAGATCAGGAATTTTACCAGCAGTTTCCCCCGCCGCCCCGCCAGGAGCGGACGAACGGCAAAGCGATCGCAGCACTGGTGCTCGGCATTCTCTCCATCGTAGTTCCTTATATTGGACTCCTCTTTGGGATTATTGCGATCGTTCTGGCTGCACTCGCCTTCAAGGAGATCCGTCTCCGCTATGAGCAAGGCAGGGGGCTGGCGATTGCCGGGCTGGTCTGCGGGATTGTCGGCACCATCATTTATGCTGTACTAATCCTACTGTTTGTTCTTGCACTCATGATGTTTGGTAATATTGACACCGGCACGGTGAATTATTTCAACAATTTAAACAGCTTTTAAATAGTGAAAAAACAATAAAAGGAAGCTGACACCGGTTTCGATAACCGGCATCAGCTTCCTTTTATTGTTGCGGCGGAGTACCCTTGCTCATGAGAATGTTGATACTCTCCTGCTGACGGTATTCCGTCGGTGTAAGCTGATATTTCTTACGGAACATTTGCGTGAAGTGGCGCATGTCCTGATAACCCACCCGTTCAGCAATTTCAGCCAGCTTCAGCTTGGGATTGAGCAGTAGCAGCTTCGCTTGCTCCAGCCGCAGGGAGGTTACATATTCCTTGTAGCCCTGCCCCGTCTTCTGCTTAAACAGCTGGCTGAAGTACGCCGGATTCAGGAATACCACCGAAGCCATTTTCTCCAGCGACAGATCCTCGTAGAAATGCTCCTTGATATAGTGCAGCGCAACATCAATGGCCTTCTCCCCGCTGCCTTTCATCGGCTCCAGTTCAAGCGCCTGGGAGGCCGATGCCTCCCGCATCCGCTTCACAACCTGCGGGACTGTGTTGAAGTCGTAGCTGAGCCCGGAGTGGATGATCTGGAAAGGAATCTTCAGATAATGCGTCAAATGAGCCTTGACCTCTTCCTGGAAATGCTCCATCCGGACGTTCTCACCCGGCGTAATAAGGCCCAGCAGACTCTGCCGGTCATAGCTGACAACGAATCCCCGTCCATGCTGGTCGATCAGCTCAGACAGCACATTCTCAACGATGAAATGCTCCAGGCGGACGCTTTTGTCACCCGGGTCCAGCTGGACCATTACCAGATAGAAGTGGTTGTAATCTTCAATAAAAGGCTCAATATCCAGATTCCCGATATCCAGCCCCGAGGCCAGCCGCTGGAATACCCCCTCGCGGAGGAATCTCAGACTGGCCTTCAGCCGCTCGCCTTGCCGCGAGATATTGTTGTCCTGCTGGATTTCCGTTGTTAGGCTGTCAATAAGCTCAGTCAGCTTTGTTTTGCCGATCGGCTTAAGCAGATAGTCTCTCGCACCCAGCCGGACCGCTTCCTGCGCATAGGAGAATTCGCTATGGGCAGAGATGACAATCCATTTCACATAGGGATACCGGCGCTTCGAAATCTTCATGAATTCGAGGCCGTTCATTCCCGGCATCAGAATATCGGTCAGCACAATATGGATACGCTGCTCTTCCATAATCTTAACCGCTTCTTCCGCCCGGGCGGCTACGAATACCAGATGCTCCGGGCTAATCTGCCCGATGGTGCGCTTGATGCCTTCACGGATGACCCGTTCATCATCGGCAATAAGAATATTCACGTAGTCTGTTCTCCTTCCACTGAAATCGGCAGCACGATGGCAACCTGTGTCCCTTCTCCGGGGAAACTCTGAATCTGCAGGCCGTAACACTCCCCGAACATGAACTGCAGCCGGCGGTGCAGGTTCTGAAGGCCGATGCCGCTTTTGCCGCTCTCCTTGGGACTGGGACCAGGAGCGTCCCCATTCAGCGAGTCCTGCAGCCGTTTCAGCTGTTCCTCATTCATTCCATTTCCGTTGTCTTCCACAATCAGTCTAAGAACGGAACCTTCTTCACTGGTATATACCTTCAATATACCCTGGCGGCCCAGTGATTCCAGACCGTGCTTGACGGCGTTTTCAATTACAGGCTGGACCGTCATTTTGGGAACACGGATGTCCAGCCAGCGTTCATCGATTTCCGTAATAATCTGCAGCCGCCCTTCCAGCCGGATCGAGATAATCTTCAGATAATGGCCAATCTGCTCCAGCTCTTCGCGCAGGCTTACTTCGGCCCCATCCTCCCACTGGCTGCTGTAACGGAACATCGAGGACAGGGACAAGACCAGCTCCCCCAGCTGCTCATTGCCTTCCTCATCCAGCATCCAGTAGATCATATCGAGTGTATTGTACAGGAAATGCGGATTGACCTGGGACTGCAGCGCATGCAGCTCAGCATTCTTCTCGCTGACGGACGAGAGCTTCACGCGTTCAATCAGCTCCTCGATCCGCCGTACCATCCGGTTGAACGAAGCCACGAGAATATTAATCTCCTGATAGGAGGAGACATTGACCATTCCGCGGAAGTTACCGACCTCTACCTGCCTCATCTCCCGGATCAGCTTCTTCAGCGGCGAGGAGATGGTCTGAGATACGATCGAGGCAATCAGCGTGGAGACAATAATCAGCGCCGAAATAACAATCAGCAAATAACGCTTCATCTCAATCAGCTCTACATTCAAATCCTTGTCCGGGGTTATACTCATCACCCACCAGCCGGAGAATGACAGCTTCGAGGCTACGACCAGCCGGTCGCTTTGCTGCTCAACCATCACATTCTGCGTAGTCGGCAGCATAGGAAGATTGGAGACGTCCGGCGTCGGATCTGTAGCAGAAGTGACAAACCGTCCATCCGGGGACATCAGATACACCTGACTGTGCTCACCGAGCTTCAAGTTTTCTAGGGCATCCAGAACCGGCTGCGGATTCGTCTCATACAGCACGATCCCGATCGGCTTATGCTCATTCAGATCATAAATCTGCCGGCCGAAGGCGAACACCGGGCTGTCCTCCACCTGATCGATCAGGGAATGCTGGTACACCCCCAGCCAGACCATTTTACCTGACGAGGCCTGCAGCTGGTGATACCAGTCTTCATCGGCGTAATCCGGATCGACCACGTTCATATAATTCCCGTAATTATAAATCTTCCCTCTGTCTGTGATCACATGAATGCCCACCAGGTCATCCCGTGAATAAAAAATCGAGCCGATAATATTCGTCACGGTCTGCTCATTGATATAAGCCACCGCCGGCTCATCGGTTTTCTCATTAATCAGACGAATCATCTCGAAGTTATTGCTGAGCGATTTGGACAATGCGTCATAGCCCTTATAGAGGAGTGTGAACAAACCTGCGGTCTGGGCGACGTTTTTTTGCGACAAATCACTGATCTTCTCATGCAGCTGATCCGTAGTCCGGTTATAGTACAGCAAGCTGACAATAAGCAGAATACTGGACATGCAAAAAAGAAACAGCAAGAACAACCGATGATGGATGGAATGAAAGCCGCTCTTCATAGGACTCTCTCCTTTCAACACCCTGTCCTGCCGTTTCCTATTATAAATCTAACCCAATTTTATATGCAACGCGTGAATTCATAATTCTGCAGATCAGCCTTTGACAGCCCCTGCCACCATGCCCTTAGTGATCTGATTCGACAGGAAGAAGTAGATCAGGATAACCGGCAGCGCACCCATAACGAGGAATGCCCCGATGTTGCCGTAGTTGACCGAATACTGGCTGACGAAGGTGTAGACCCCGAATGGCAGGGTTTTGAGCTTCTCGGACGAGATGAACGTTGCCGCCAGGATGTACTCGTTCCAAATGTTGATGAAGGTCAGGATACATACCGTCATTACCGGCGGCACCGATACCGGAAGGATGATGCTGCGGAAAATCCGGTACACACTCGCTCCGTCGATGAACGCTGACTCTTCAATCTCATGCGGGATAGCTCTCATGAATCCGCTTAAGATGAATACGGCGATTGGTGTGGAGAATGCGACGTAAGGCAGAATCAGCGACCAATGGGTATTCAGGATATGCATATTTTTGAAAATAATCATCAGCGGCAGCAGGGTAGCCTGCATCGGAATCATCATCCCCATCAGGAAGATGGTCATCACCAGATTGCCGTATTTCCAGCGGAACCGCGAGATCGCATAAGCAGCCATTGAAGCCAGCAGGATGACACAGATCATTGTAAACGCAGTAACGAATACGCTGTTAGACAGATACTTCAGATAACTCCCGGAGGTGTAAGCTTCATAGTAGTTATGCCATTGAATTTTTTTGGGAAAAGAAAAGAAGCTGCCGTCCATGATTTCTTCGTTGGTCTTGAGTGAGTATAGCAGTAGCCATAACAGCGGGTACAGCTGGGTGACCACAGGGATTGCAAAAAGAAGATACACGATTCCTTTTTTAAATTTACGCATGATTCGCGCACTCCTTTCCTAGTTGTATTTTTTCTCAAGTTTATTGAAGATGGTATTGATCACTCCGGTAAAGATGAGACAGACAACAACCAGGAACGTTGCGATCGCACTGCCGTATCCATACTTGAAGGACATGAAGGAACTGTTATACATATGGGTTGAGATGACATCTGTCGCATGCGCCGGACCGCCGCCTGTCATGACCATGACCAGATCGAAGGCCTGCAGGGAGCCGATAAACGCCAGGATAATCGATATTTTGAAGATCGGAACAATCAGCGGGAGGGTAATATAACGATCCGCTTTGAAACCGTCTGCTCCGTCAATTTTGGCCGCTTCATATAGCTCATCAGGGATATTCTGCACTCCGGTATACTGGATCAGCAGATGGTAGCCGAAGAACTGCCAGAGTGATACCAGATAAAGGGAATACATGGCGATGTTCGGCTCGGTGAGCCAGTTGTGAGTCCAGCTGTCAAGACCGAGTGACACCAGCACGCCATTCAGCATGCCCCCCATGGAAGTAGGGTTGTAGATGGTCTTCCAGAGTTGTCCAATGATAACAACCGACAGGATAACCGGTGTGAAGTAGATCGACACCAGTGTATTGGCTTTCTTCAGATAACGGTTAAGCAGGATAGCCATTCCTAAGCAAAGTGGAATTTCCAGCATGGAAGCCACTGCATACAGCAGCGTTCTTCTTACGGAAGGCCAGAACACAGGATCATTGAAGAACATATCTTTGAAATTGCCTAAGCCAATAAACTCCGCAGTAGTAAGACCGTCCCACTTCAATAAGCCCGTATATAATGATACCAGTATGGGAACAAACACAAGGCACACGTACAAGAGCAGACATGGCAGTATGAAGACGGCTATTGTGCGTGCTGGCACCTTAAGTACTTTCATCTTTCCCGCCTCCTAAACAAGCAGATTCTTTGTCTATTTACGATATTCACGATATTTACATTGAAAATCTTCATGATAAACTCGATGCGAAGAAGCCTGGATCAGCTTGCTTCGCATCGAGAAGGACAGCTTTACGGTTGCCTATAGCGTATTGCTTATTTGTTGGCTTCAAATGCAGCCTGGTGCTCTTTCGCGACTGCAGCGGAATCCATTTTCTGAACGAAGAGGTTCTGAATGCTGCTGAGGTGAACTTGAGCTGTTGCAGGGTTCATCGTGTTATCGAACGCCAGGTCGCCGCCTTTAACTTGGTTGAACAGGCCGGCAATGTTAACAGCCAGATCAGAGTAACCGGCAGCTTTGAGGTCGCCGTCTACCTTTTGACCGATACCTACAGCATTTTTCAGTTCAAACTGTTTCTTAGGATATTCGGAAGCGAAGTAGTTCAGGAAGTCTTTGGTTTCTTGCAGGTGTTCGCTGTTTGCAGATACGGCAAATGCGCTGCCTGGTGCAAGCATGAATTCGTTAGGGTCACCCTTGCCGTTTACTGTAGGGAATTGGAAGGCTCCAACTTTACCGGCTACAGGGGATGCGTCAATTGCGCCTGTTTCCCAAGATCCGATCGACCACATGGCTGCTTTACCTGTTTTGAAGATGTTACCGCCGGCATTAGCATCAATGGAGGTTGCACCGTCAGGGAAAGCTCCGGCTTGAACCAGTGCCTGGAATGCGTCAACCGCTTCAACGAATGCAGGATCTTCGAAGGTTTTCTTGCCGTCAAGCACATCCTGCAGGAATCCAGGGCCGCCATTGGTGCGGAGCAGGATGTTCATGAACAGGAATGAGCCGGTCCAGGAATCTTTTTCACCGATAGCCAGTGGGGTAATTCCCTTATCTTTCAGGATTTTGACATCCTGGAGCAATTCTTCAAAGGTTGTCGGAGGAGCAGCAATTCCTGCTTGTGCGAACAGGTCTTTGTTGTAGTACACGACTTCGATGTTATTACCGTCAGGAAGCGCATACACATTGTTGTCGAAGCTGTAGTAATCGAGCAGGCCTTCCTGATAAGTGTCCTTCAGGCCGTTCTGTTCGAGCATATCATTCAGCGGTGCGAACAATCCTGCATCTACGAAAGGCTTCATTTGTGCAGCCGGGTTAACGATGGTGATGTCCGGAACTTCTTTGGAAGCAGCCTGTGTTTTGAGCTTCACTTTCTGCTGGTCTGTGTTCAGCGTATCCAGTTCAATCTTCACATTCGGATGATCCTTCTGGTACTGCTCGGTCAGCTCGTTGATCATTTTGTAAGCCGGTGTTGCAGGGTCAGGATAGATATTCTGGAAGGTAATTGTTACTTTCTTGTCGCTTGGAGCAGTTGTTGCTGCGGCGTTTCCGCTATCTGTTGTGTTCGGTGCGGCGTTGTTCTTGGCGCCGTCGTTTGTATTGTTGTTCGAATTGCCGCATGCTGCAAGGCTTAACGCCATAACTGCGGTGAAAGCGATGGTAGCGGATTGCTTCATTTTTCTGTTGACCATTAATTGATGCCCCCTGTGTTCGTGATATGCTTATTATCATCCAGTGAAGCGCTTCCAACAAGGTGAGAACTACAGAATAAAGGTTTGTTTTTTCTAGGTATACTGCACTTAAGCAGCCTAATCGTCCAACCTTTTCTCTAACATCTGTTCATCGTCTTTAACATAGCTGCCAACCGTACATTTGCAACAGAATCCATCTTCGGTCACCCCTGCATTTCTATATCTAACCCCTTAAGTTTAATAAAACTAATTCTTGAAGAACTTCCTGTACATCACAGTTGGAATTTAGGATATTGATCATCTCTTCCGTAATGGGGAAATCATCGTAAATTTTTGCAACAACATCTAAGGATGGTGATAACTCAAAATAACCTATTAGAAATTCTACAAAATCCTCTGGTGTATGGAATATACAGCCCACTAAAAAATCAGAACCATCGCTTACACCTTTTGGAATCTCAACTTTTCCCTTGTGCCAGTTAGTGTCACTGTTTTTACGCCATATGGGCTTAATTCAGATTCATGATCGAAGCCTTTTATTATGGAGCCATCAGGGGAAAACAAAATAATTAGATGATCACCTGCTCCATTATCTATTTTCGCCATACAAACACCCTCGTCCCAATTTTGAACAAAGCTATGGTAACGAAGCCATTCATCTTGACAAATATCCACTCACTTCAACGTCTGCCCATAGCTAACCGGGCTGCCGTCTCATACCGGCAACCTCGGTTAAATGATTGTTAAGCTATAGTTACCCCGTTATGGAGTTCAATGATTTTATCCTGTAATAACTAATCCCTTGTTTCGGTATTTCATTGAAAGCAGCCGTCGAGTAGGTTTTTTCCTTTAGGATAATCTTTCATTAATTTTGATCAATATTTCCTTCAAGATTTGCTTCTCCTCCTCGGTAAGGACTTGAACGATTTCTTCCTCCACCATTTGGAATGAGTCTTGAAAGTCTGCAATCAGTTCAATCGCTTTTGGCAATACATATATATTTTTTTGCCGTTCATTATTGGCCGGGATTTTGCGCTCGATGAACCCTTTTTGCTCTAGACCTTGAAGCATGCTTGTAATGCTGGCCCCACGTAGATGAAACCTATCGGCAAGGTCCTTTTGAATAATATGATTATTTTGGTTCTGGTAAATATAATCGATTACTTTTCCTTGTTGAGCGTTTAACCCCTGCTCTTTTATACTTTCGTCCGCTCTTTTCTTTAACTTAAGACCGATAATCTGAAACAAATCCAGATAAGGCGTATCCTTTCGGGATTCCATGATCTTCCCCCCTGTGATTGTTAGGAATCTAACTGTAAGCAAATAAACTATACAGTGATCCTATAGGCTTGTCAAAAGAATAATTAGATTATTGACAGTTAGTTATCTAATAGTTATACTTCGAATTATTCAAATTACAAACACTTGGGAGGAATTCATATGGAGATGGATAAGGTCACACAAAATGCTGCGTTAGAACAAGTTACGGCAATTACAAATATACGTATTTTTGATGGAAATCAAATGATTGCGCCAAGACATATTGTCGTTAAGGGGGAGTCCATCATTTCAGTGGGCGGAGACCTTCCGTCTGGTGCAACGATTATCGATGGAGAAAATGCGACTCTAATGCCTGGTTTCATTGATGCACATGTCCACACTTCGATCGGCGGATTACGAGATGCACTAAAATTCGGCGTGACAACAGAACTCGAAATGAACGGCGATTTTACAAAAAGAGGGCGCGAGATTCAGTTGAAAAATGTGAATGACGTCGCAGACGTCCGTTCTGCTGGCACAGCGATCACCGCTCCGGGCGGACACCCAGATGAATTATTGCCAGATGGAGATGAAATACCGGAATTCATATTAAAGGAACTAGAGAAGTTATCGGAGGAAGACCGGGAATCGATGTTGGCTGCATACGCTCACGATCACGAAGAAATACCGCAAGTGACAACGGTGGAAGAAGCGATTAAACATGTGCATACCCAAGTGGAGAATGGCGCCGACTATATTAAGATCATGATTGAAGAAGGAACGGTCATGGGTGCGCCTGGCCTGCCTGTACTAAGCGAGGAGATTCTAAAAACAGCCGTGACAGAAGCCCACAAGTTCGATAAGCTGGTCATCGCCCACGTATTGACGGCTCTTTCATCGCAAGAGGCCATCGATTTTGGAGTCGACGGTTTGGGCCACTTGTTTATCGACAGACCCGAGAATACGTCCGGGTTAGTAATGTCCATAGCGGCTTCAGGCGCTTTTGTTACACCGTGCTTGGTGTTGAATTCATCTATCCTTGGAAATCCGGCATCGGAATTGGCGAATGATCCGCGTGTTCATTCCAAGTTAAGTTCAGATTGGATCGATATCTTGAACTCAAGCTTCAATACGTTTCCGCAAGGCAATATGGAGAACAGCTTTAAAAATGTGATGGACCTTCACCGTGCCGGAGTTGATATTCTGGTAGGGACGGATGTCGCGCCGGTTCCTGTTCCGAATCTTGGCGGCCTTGCTCATGGAGCCAGCGTCCATCATGAAATGCAATTGCTGGTGAAGGCCGGGTTCACTCCGATAGAAGCGCTTCAGTCAGCTACCGCAAAACCGGCCCGTTGCTTTGGTCTTAACGATCGCGGTCGTATTGCCGAAGGCGCACGCGCTGACCTTATTTTAGTAACCGGTGATCCGACAACCAACATCTCGGATACCTTGTCGATCAAATCCGTGTGGTTCAAAGGTGTGCAACAACGATATTAATCAGAGCCAATATCTCCGTACTATGTTGTCAGAGCGATTACTTATTGTAAACGAAATAATTACACGGCCGCCCTACAAACATTTAAAACATTCTGATCGTTGGGTCCATGAGTTTCATTGGAGCATCCCGTTGAAAGCAAGCATTACTTTTCGCCACTAATTATTCAAAAGAAGCAGCCGATCACGTTAGAATCGGCTGCTTCTTGTTATATATTACTATATCAATTATGCTGGCGGCTGCTTCCACTGTTCCATCACGCTGAGCAATCCCGGAACATCCAGCCCGTCGAGTGAAAAAGCTTTGCGCAGCAGATCATGCGGGATGAATTCATCGTATTTGCCGAGGTAAGGCGCCTCATCCGGTCCGAGCAGGGAAATAGCATCCGTAGCTGCGGCGGTTTCGGCAATAATCTCTTCCTCCAGCGTCTCTGCATCTGCCTTGCCGGCGACAACCATATAATAAGGTTCCATCGGCACGACGGACCGCAGACCGAGCGGTCCCTTCAGATTGTTCTTCAGCAGGCGCTCCAGCGTACGGAACTGGCGGCTGCCCGCCCATGGAAGGATGAACATGGAGTCTCCTCCGGCAGGCAGGACAGAACGCGTCAAGAGTCCGCTCTCTTTGGCAAGCCTGCGGGCCCGCTCCAGTCTGGCGGCCGCGCTTGGCGCAAGATACGGATACAAGGCTGTCGATCCGAGCACTTCGCGGATCTTCGTCATGATCCGGGTGTGGACATCCCCTCCGGCTCCAAGCCATAAGGTGTCTACCTTGCCGCGTGATCCTTTGACATAGACCGCCTTGTGGCGGTTGTCGACCTCTTCCACCTTCCACAGCTTGCCGGCCAGGGTGAAGCAGTAGCCCGGCGGCGGCACTGTAGTAATTGAACCGATTTCCTCGGTGCCGTTATAGACAACATGCTCTTCATCGTCTTTGAATACCGCATAGAAACGGAAGTTGTTGACGATCTTCTCCCCCGCCATCCCGATCAGCAGGCTGCCCTCATCCATCTTCTCAATATGGCCCATGCCCTGCATGTATTCCATGAAGGCGTCATAATCAGCGGGATCAATACTGCGGAAGGAAGGCAAGCTCAGCACCGCCTCCTTCAGGTCCTCCGGCTCCGCCTCGCCCATGCTCTTGAGGATGCTCATCGTCTGATGGTACAGCAGCCCGACCGGCAGCTGGCGCACGACCAGCGGCTCGACCCATTTCTCGCGCACGTACAGCTCGATTACGGCAATGGCCCGCAGCAGCGTCCACGGCATCCGCGCAGGCAGCTGCGCCTCCTCGTCCTCCTCCTCGGGCGTGACGAAGATCATCTCGGAGGCGGCGTCCCCGCGCCTGCCCGAGCGGCCCAGCCGCTGCACGAAGCTCGCGCAGCTGTAAGGCGCGCCGAGCTGCAGCACCCGCTCCAGCTCGCCCAGGTCAATCCCCAGCTCCAGCGTCAGCGTCGCTGCAGCCACAGCCGGCCCCGCACCCTGGCGGAGCGCGGCCTCCGTCTCCTCCCCCCCCC
>NZ_JUEI01000038.1:0-105030 GCF_000802655.2 Paenibacillus sp. IHB B 3415
CTATCAGCACCGCCGCCAATCAGCACCGCCGCCAATCAGCGCCGCGCCTGTCAGCACCGCCGCCAATCAGCGCCGCCGCCTGTCAGCGCTGCGCCTATCAGCACCGCCACCAATCAGCGCACCTACACACTCCTGCTCGGGTTTTATCCTGCAGGCGGGTTTCTTTCAGCACAACCTCCGCATACTTTATCCTTATATTCCCGATGGAACGGTTACCGTCCCCTAAAGGACTGCGAGACGTTTCCGCTCAGGCTGTGGAGGTGGAGGTTTGTTGCGTCTGCACGCCAGCGGAGACGGGCAGCTCCAGACGGTACCCTTTGACCAGCGTGTCCCCGTTCTTAATATCCGTTTCATAAGCACGCTGGAAGCCGAGCTTCTCGTACAGCCTGATTGCGGATGCCATCATGTCCGAAGTGTGGAGATTCAGGCTGGCTGCTCCAAGCAGCGCAGATTGTCTGGCGGCCTCGCTGATCAGCAGCCTGGCAACCCCGCGTCCACGGACGGCCGGAGAAACAGCGAGCAGACGGATGATTGGCGTGTGGATACCCAGCTCCGGCCTGCCGTAAGCGGCCTCTGAAGAGGTGAACAGCAGCACACTGCCTATGATCTGCCCATCCAGCTCCGCTACAATCCGCGAGACCGGAGCATTGCCATGGACGGAATCAAGAATGGAGTCGCGGTACTGCGCCCAAAAAGGTTCGGGCAACACGGCTGAATATTCACTGTAAGCCTCAAGCAGAACTCCTGCGATAGCCTCGCGGTCAGCCTCTGCGGCTTCACGGATTACAATTTGTGCTGATCGATTCATCGGGTACCTCCTGTTCAGAAATGGGATGTGACGCTTATTATAATCCACAATTCCGATGAATATAAGAGGAATTTAACAAAACCGATTAACAGATAGAAAAGTTCTATCTGTTTTTGTGATCTATGTAATGGTTTTTGCTGTATATTACACGATAAGTCAGTTGACAAAAAAAGGGCCGATGACTAAGATATAAACAAAATCTATACACCCGTACGGCATTAATTCCTTGTTAATCAATTGGAATAGTTAATTTAAATAAAGTTGTGGAGGAGGACTACGCTTGAACATCGAGAATATTGAAGCCTTTGTCTACATCAACCACTACGGAAGCTTCAACAAAGCGGCAGATGTACTCTACATCTCCCAGCCGACCGTGACGGCCCGCATCCAGTCGCTTGAACGGGAGCTGGACTGCAGAGTGTTCGACCGGCTGGGCAAGCAGATTAACCTTACGGATAAAGGCCGCCAGTTCCTTCCTTACGCGCAGCAGATTCTGCAGGTCTACCAGAACGGTAAACATCAGATCCAGTCGAAAGGCCAAATTCCGGATGAACTGAGAATCGGCAGCACGGTATCGGTCTCCAATTATCTGATGCCGCAGCTCCTGCTGCATCTGAAGCGGAAATATCCGCAGGTCCACTTTAAACTGACGACCTCATCCACCGATTCATTAATTGAGAAGCTGAAGGCCAAGGAGATTGATCTCGCTTTTATCCGCAAAGTGGTTAATCCGGCCATTCAGTCGTTCCCTTTCTGTGAAGATCCGATATCGCTATACGTATACAAGAACCATCCGCTGGCCCGTCAGGGCCGTGCCTCCATCCAGGAGATCCGTGAGGAGACTCTCGTATTCTTCGAGTGCGGCTCGCTGGACTGGATGCGCCTGCACCGGGTATTCGAGAGCATGGAGCAGCCGCCGGACATAGTGTATCAGGTGGATAATCTGGAGACAGCCAAGAAGCTCGTGCTGAGGCAAGCGGGGATTTGCTTCCTTCCGGCTCTCAGTGTGCAGGAGGAAGTGGAGGCGGGAACGCTGATTAGGGTGGATGTCGCCGAGACGGAAGGGATTTCCCTGCGGACCAGCCTGATCTCGCTGAACGGGGAGAATGCGGAATTCATTGAGTCGCTGCTGGAACTGGCGGTGGGCCGCAGCAAGCCGGATCGACTTCTTGTATAACAGTATTAAAAAACTCTATTAGCGCATGGCTACATGCAGTGATAAAGTTAATTGCATATAATCACCACTAAACACATAGGGATTATCTAAATTGAGAAACGGGGGCACGAAATGAGCGAGGTATACCGGCAGGCCGGAGAGAAGGATGCCCAGCAGCTGCTGGATGTGACCTATCGTGCCTATCAGCTGATCCGCGAGCTTGGACTGCACTGGCCGGCGGCAAACGCCGATTTGGCTCTAATTCAGGATAACATCGCCACCAATGAGTGTTATGTGCTGGAGATCGACGGCAACGTGGAGGCGACGATCACTCTCTCGAAGAGCGGAGAGGTCAAGGCGGTAACCGATCTGCCTTTTGTGAAATGGTTCGCAGTGAATCCCGAGCGCAGCGGCAAAGGTTACGGCGGCAAGCTGCTCGACTGGGTGGAGGAGCATATTATTCACGGCAAGCTGGGTGCTCCCGCTGTAACCCTGGCTACGGCACAGAAGCATCCCTGGCTGGTTGCCATGTATGAACGCCGGGGGTATGAACGGATTCTGGAGCTGGATGCGCAGAATGGTGACGGCATTATGTATTTGATGAGAAAGACACTTACCGCTCAACCATACTACAACCTAAAGGGGATAGAGAGATGAAGAAGACCATTTCGCTCACAACTGCATTGGCATTGACGCTGGTGATCGCCGGCTGCGGCAACAATAACAGTGCGAACAGCAGTAGCAGCGGGAATGTGGCGGAAGCAGCACCGCAGACCAGTGCGGAGGCAACGACTGCAGCTGCAGAACCGGCAGAGGTGACCAAGATCGTGGTGGGCACAGGCACCGCTTTTCCGAATGTCTGCTTCATTGACGAGAACGGCAAGCTGACCGGGTTCGATGTAGAGCTGCTCAAGGAAATTGACAGCCGTCTGCCGGAGTATGAGTTCGAATTCCAGACGATGGACTTCAGCAATCTGCTGCTGAGCCTGGAGACCAAGAAGATTGATCTGGTAGCCCATGTTATGGAGAAGAACCCGGAGCGGGAGCAGAAGTATTCTTTTAACAAAGAAGCTTATGCCCACTGGAGAAACCGCATTATTGTAGCCAAAGGCAATGATTCGATCCAGACGCTGGACGATCTGCAAGGTAAAAAGGTGCTGACAGGCGCAACCAGCGCACAAGCGCAAATCCTCGAGAATTACAACAAGGAGCACGGCGCGGATTCGATCAAAATTGTCTATCAGAACGGTGCGGCTAACGATACGGTGAGCCAGATTGACTCGGGCCGTGTGGATGCCACGCTCGCGGCGGATTTCGTACTGCCGATTATTGATCCGCAGAGCAAGCTGCAGGCAGTAGGTGCTGAGCTATCCTCCGCTGACATTCTGTATGTGTTCCGCAAGGATGATGCCCCGTCGCAGAAGCTGTCGGATGCCATCGACGGAGTGGTCGCAGAGCTGAAGACAGACGGCACGCTGGGCAAAATAAGTACGCAGTGGCTGGGGGCTGACGTCACCACATCCACGGTTCAATGATGAGGCTGCCGTTATAGCGGAGAAGGAGGGGCAGGATGGGTGCACCGTTTGATCTTAGTTTTGTATTCTCTTTTCTGCCTAAGCTGCTGACTACGCTGAGCACAACATTGCTAATCGTAGCCTGTTCGCTGCTGGCAGGTGTGATTGTCGGATTTATAATTGCCCTTCCCCGCCTCTACAAGGTGCCGGTCCTGAAGACCTTAGCCGAGGTGTACATCTCATTCTTCCGGGGAACGCCGATTCTGATTCAATTGTTCCTGTTCTATTACGGTCTGCCCGAGGTGCTGAAGCTGGTCAATCTCGATATGACGCGGACGCCGGTGCTGGTATTCGTAATTCTGACCTACGGCCTGCATACGGGGGCTTTCATGTCGGAGATGATCCGCGCCTCGGTAACGGCTGTCGATAAAGGCCAGGTGGAAGCGGCTTATGCTACGGGGATGACCTCTTATCAGGCTTTTACCCGGATTGTATTGCCCCAGGCACTGGGGATTGCGATTCCCGTATTCTCGAACCTGGTCATTGCGCTGCTGAAGGATACTTCGCTTGCGTTCACGCTGGGCGTGATGGAGATGACGGGTAAGGCACAGACTTTGGGCAGCGTGACCCAGCATTTTATCGAAACCTATATTGCACTTGCACTCATCTATCTCGTGATTAGCTTTACGATTGAGAAGCTGCTGCTGGTGGCGGAACGCCGGTTACTCCGGCATGAAGACCAGGGCAGTCCGGTGAAGCGGAAATTCAGTCTGCAGAAAAAAGCGTCCTACCGCCATATCATTGCGGACATGGGACCGGGTAAAGGAGGCGGCGCGTAATGAAGCTGGACCCATCGTTTATCTGGACGGCGTTCCTGCAGATTCTGGGAGCCATTCCTACAACGCTGTATATCACGGTGGTCTCGGTACTGGCCGGTTTCGCGATCGGAATTGTGGTGGCACTGGTCCGGATTTATAAAGTACCTGTCCTGTATCCGCTGGCGGTGGGGTATGTCACCTTCATCCGCGGTACCCCGATGCTGACGCATCTGCTGCTGATCTATTTCGGGCTGCCGATGATTATCGACGGGCTTGCTGTACAGTTCGGATGGAGCTTCCGCTCGGTGTCGATTCCGATGATCGGCTTCGCCTACATCTCCTTCTCCATTACAGCAGGAGCCTATATGTCCGAGGTGGTCCGTTCCGGCCTGCTGGCGGTGGACCGCGGTCAGATCGAAGCTGCCCATTCCATAGGGATGAGTACTCCCCAGGCGCTCCGGCGGATCGTATTCCCCCAGGCGCTGGCGGCGAGCCTGCCCAATCTGTCGAATTCCGTGATCGGAATGCTGCACGGGTCTACGCTTGCTTTTACCGTATCGGTCGTGGATATCAATGCCCAGGCGCAAATCGTAGCTTCGACAAACTGGAAATTCTTCGAGGCGTATCTGGCGGCGGCGCTGATCTTCTGGGGGCTGACCTTCCTCATTGAGCGGGCCACCGCCTTGATCGAAAAACGGATAAATCTGTATAACCGGGGTGGAGTCGCATGATTAAGCTGGAACGTATATCGAAGTCTTTCGGGCGCCATCAGGTGCTGAACAATATTGATCTGAAGGTGTCCAAAGGGGAAGTTGTCGTCATTCTTGGCCCCAGCGGTTCCGGCAAAACAACCCTGCTGCGCTGTGTGAATTATCTGGAGAAGCCAAGCGGCGGCGAAATCTCGATCGGTGAGTTCAAGCTGGACTGCCGGCATGCCCGCAAAAAGGATATTCACCAGCTGCGGCAAAAAACGGCCATGGTCTTCCAGCAATACAATCTGTTCCGCCACAAAACGGCGCTGGAGAATGTGATGGAAGGGCTGCTGATCGTCAAGAAGCTTCCGAAGGAGGAAGCACGGAAGAGAAGCATCGCACTGCTGGAAAAGGTCGGCTTAGGAAGCAAGCTGGATGCCTATCCAAGCCAGCTGTCCGGCGGGCAGCAGCAGCGGGTCGGCATTGCCCGGGCGCTGGCGCTGGAGCCGGAAGTGATTCTGTTCGACGAGCCGACCTCGGCGCTGGACCCGGAGCTGGTTGGCGAAGTGCTTGCGGTGATCCGCAAGATTGCCAAGGAAGGGATAACGATGATTGTGGTGACGCATGAGATGGGTTTTGCCCGCGATGTGGCGAACCATGTGGTGTTCATGGACGGCGGCGTGATTGTCGAAGAAGGCACACCCACCGAGGTGTTCAACCATCCACGTGAAGAAAGAACGAAACAGTTCCTGAAGCGGATTACGCCGGAGCTGAACTATTCCATCTAGGAGGCATATCTATGGCAATTACAATCAGCGTATTGGACCAAAGCCCGATTTATCCCGGCGAGACGTCCGAAGAGGCCTTCCAGCATACAGTCCAGCTGGCGCAGCTGTCGGAGCGTCTCGGCTTCCGCCGGTTCTGGGTATCCGAGCATCATGATTCCGAGCAGGTGGCCGGTTCTTCCCCGGAGGTGCTGATCTCGCATCTGCTGGCCAAGACGGAGAGCATCCGGATTGGCTCCGGAGGGATTATGCTGCAGCATTATAGCCCGTACAAGGTGGCGGAGAACTTCAACGTGCTGGCTTCGCTGGCGCCGGGCCGTGTAGACCTGGGCGTCGGGCGCGCTCCCGGCGGAATGCCGCGCAGTACGCAGGCGCTGCAGCAGGGAGGCGGCGAGGCTCCTTCACTGACCGATAAAATCATAGAGCTGGAGAAATATGTACATAACCGGCTGGAGGAGGATCATCCGCTCACCGGGCTGAAGGCTGGCCCGCTGCCGGGAACTCCGCCGCAGCTGTATGTACTGGGTGCCAGTGTCGCCAGCGCCGAAATCGCTGCGGAATTGGGGCTGCCGTATGTATTCTCTTTGTTCATCGGCGGCGATCAGGCCGTTGCCCTGGAAGCGGTGCGTGCTTACCGCAGCGGCTTCAATACCAGCAGCGGGAAGGAGCCGCAAGTGATTATCGCGCTGGCTGTAATCGTGGCCGATACGGAAGAGGAGGCCAAAGAGTTAGGCGGAGCGCATAAGCTGATCCGCATTCAACTCGCCAGCGGGAAGAAGCTGACGGTGGCCACCCGCGAGCAGGCGGAGGAGTTCACCCGCCAGAGCGCGGAGCCTTACACCCTGGAAGAGCGGGAGCCTGAGGTTACGAAAGGAACGAAGGAATCGGTCCGCGGACAGCTGCAGGCGTTGGCTGAGGCGTCCGGGGTAGAGGAGTTCATTGTAACGACCAACGTGCAGCCCTTCGATAAGCGTCTGCGTTCTTTCGAGCTGCTGGCTGAAGCGCTCGCCGGGGTTCCGGCGGAGGCATCATCATGACAAGCACAGCTGCAGAATCCGCTGCCCAGGCGGTTAACAGGTTATCGTTCAATGAGCGGCTGGACCAGATCCGCCGTCATCTGCACCGGTATCCTGAACTCTCCAATGAAGAATATGAAACTACGAAATATATTACCTCCCTGCTCAAGCAGGCAGGAGTGAAGATAGTGGATTACGGGCTGAAGACTGGAGTGATTGCCGAGATCGGCGGCTTGCAGGGCGGTCCGGTGATTGCCCTGCGGGCCGACATTGATGCATTGCCGATTCAGGAAGAAACCGGGCTGCCGTATGCCTCGCTGGTTCCGGGCAGAATGCATGCCTGCGGGCATGACTTCCATACGGCGGCGCTGCTGGGGGCAGTTTATCAGCTGAAGCAGCAGGAGAGCAGCCTGAAGGGAACGGTCCGCTTCTTGTTCCAGCCTGCCGAGGAGAAGGCAAAAGGCGCGCAGCAGATCATCGCTGCCGGAGGGCTGGATAATGTCCGCGCGGTCATCGGGATGCATAATAAGCCGGATCTGCCGGTAGGGACCATCGGTATTAAGGAAGGTCCGCTGATGGCAGCTGCTGACGGCTTCATAGCGGAGGTCCGCGGGTTCGGAACCCATGCGGCAGTGCCGGAAGCCGGTATAGACCCCATCGTAGCAGCTTCCCATATCGTTACGGCGCTGCAGTCCATCGTCAGCCGGAATGTGAGCAGCCTGAACAGTGCTGTCATCAGCGTTACGCAGATTCACAGCGGGAACTCGTGGAATATCATCCCGGAAATGGCGGTGCTGGAAGGGACGATACGTTCATTCGATGAAGCGGTGCGCGGCAGGGTGCTGAAACGGTTCGAAGAGGTGGTGGCAGGCGTTGCAGCCGCACTGGGGGCGGAAGCCAGCGTGCGCTGGATCGGCGGACCGCCACCGGTTATCAATGATGCGCTGCTGGCCCGCCTAGGAGAAGAAACAGCCGCGAACCTGGGCTATACCTCCGTGAAGCCGGTTCCATCACCGGCCGGGGAGGACTTCGCCTTCTACCAGCAGGCGGTTCCCGGTTTATTTGTCTTTACCGGCACGGCCGGAAGCCGGGAATGGCATCACCCTGAGTTCGATCTGGACGAAGCGGCGCTGCCTGTAGGTGCCGGATTCTTCAGCAGTCTGGCGGTACGGGTGCTGGAGCATTTCGCGGCTGAAGGGGGTGCGGATCATAGCTGAGCATCCCGTATATGATGTAATTATTGTCGGCGCAGGCTCGATGGGAATGAGCGCGGGTTATCATCTGGCCCGGCGCGGCGTGAGGACGCTGCTGATCGATGCCTTTGATCCGCCGCATACCGAAGGAAGCCATCACGGGGATACCCGGCTGATCCGGCATGCCTATAGCGGAGATCCGGCCTATATTGACCTGGCGCTCCGTGCCCAGGTGCTATGGGAAGAGGCCGAGGCGGAGAGCGGGACGGAGCTGCTTGTCCCTTCTGGCGTGCTCAATCTGGCAGACAGCGGCGTCTATTCCTTCGCCGGCCGCCTGGTGGAAGCCCGGAAGCGGAAGGTCCGGGCCGAGCAGCTGGATGCGGACGAAATCCGCCACCGCTGGCCGGCGCTGAACCTCCCGGAATCCTTCGAGGCGATGTATGAGCCGGATGCGGGTTACCTCTACAGTGAACGGTGCATAACGGCCTACCGGCAGCTGGCACTGGCTCATGGTGCAGAGCTGCTGACGAATACCCCCGTGCTGAATGTGACGGCCCGCGAAGGGAGGGTCACCGTTCATACGAAGAACGGTGAGTACCATGGAGCGGCTGCTGTTCTCAGTGCTGGCGCCTGGTTTAAGTCATTATCACCCTTTGTCAGCCTGCCGATTAAAGCGGTCCGTAAGGTAGTAGGCTGGTTTGGGAGTACGCCGGACTTCGAGGCCGGGAAGTTCCCCGGCTTCACGCTGGGGGCTGAGGAAGGCGGGTTCTACGGCTTCCCCAGCATCGGCGGTGCGGGACTGAAGATCGGCCGCCATGATACAGGCGAGGAATGGAGGCCCGGCGAACCGCTGGCACCGTTCGGCAGTCTGGAGAGCGATGAAGGCGACCTTCGCCGCGTGCTGGAGGCTTATATGCCCGGCGCAGCCGGGAAGCTCCTTAAAGGGTCCGTCTGTAAATATGAGCATACACCGGATGAGGATTTCATTATTGACCGCCACCCGGCCTACAGCAATGTGCTGCTGGCCGGAGGCTTCTCGGGACATGGCTTCAAATTCTCCAGCGTGGTCGGGGAGATCCTCGCGGATTTGGCCGTGCAAGGACATACGAAGCTGAATATTGCGCCATTTGCGCTGTCACGCTTCCCTGCCGGGCCTGACCAGCCGCAACCGAAACTTATATTGGAGGAGATCGAATGAGCAGTGTGGAGCTAACAGAGTACTTGAATACGCACGGGCAATTGGTGCAGGCACTGGAAGGCTTATCAGATGAGCAGCTGAAGTGGAAGGCGGAGCCGGCCAGCTGGAGCGTAACCGAGGTGCTGTCACATCTGGCTGATCACAGCATCGTGGTCTCCTTCCGTATCCGTGATATTCTGGCGGATACGAAGGTGCAGCTTCCGGCATTCAATCAGGATGCCTGGGTCAGCGGGCAGCACAGCAATCAGGGTAAGGCGACAGACAGCCTGGAGCTGTTCCGCAGCCTGCTGCATTACAATAGTCTCCTGCTGGGAAGACTGAGTGCCGCAGAATGGGAGAAAAGCGGGATTAATGTCAAGGGAGACACCATCCGGATTGCTGATATTGTCCGCAGCTTCACCGCCCATGTGCAGACCCATCTGGCCCAGATCCAACGGATCAGGCAGGGAGCGGAAGCCGGTCTCTCTGCACAGCAAGCCACTTTGTAATGAATACACAACCTTGAGGAGGAATGAACATGACTAAACCGAGACAATTGAAGCTGGGGGCACTGCTGCACGGGGTTGGAGGAAGCACCTCCATGTGGCGTCATCCCGATGCGAAGCCTGATGCCAGTGTGAACTTTGAGTTATACAAGGAATGGGTGCGCAAAGCAGAGGAAGGCAAGCTGGATCTGATCTTCATTGCAGATGGTCTGTTCATCAATGAGAAGTCGATCCCTCATTTCCTCAACCGCTTCGAGCCGCTAACGATTCTTAGTGCACTGGCGGCGGTCAGCAGCCGCATTGGTCTGGTAGGTACCTTGTCTACCTCCTACAGCGAACCGTTTACTGTGGCCCGGCAATTTGGCTCGCTGGATGTCATCAGCGGCGGACGGGCCGGCTGGAATGTGGTGACCTCACCGCTTGAAGGCTCAGCTCTTAACTACAGCAAGAAGGAGCATCCCGATCATGGCAAGCGGTACCGCATTGCCGCCGAATATCTGGAGGTAGCGCGCGGGCTGTGGGATTCCTGGGAGGATGATGCGTTTGTCCGCAATAAGGAGACGGGCGTCTTCTTCGATCCGGAGAAAGTGCACACGCTTGATCACCAGGGTGAATTCTTCTCAGTGAAGGGGCCACTGAATATCGCCCGCTCGAAGCAGGGGCAGCCGGTTATTTTCCAGGCAGGGTCCTCAGAGGTCGGCAAAGATTATGCCTCGAGCGTAGCGGATGCCGTCTTCACGGGTCATGACACGCTGGAGTCTGCCCAGGAATTCTATAAGGATGTGAAAACCCGCGTAGCTTCGTTTGGGCGCAATCCCGAAGAAGTGCTGATCTTCCCTGGAATAGCACCGATTCTGGGAGCTACCCCTGAGGAGGCGGAACGCAAATACCAGGAGGTTGCCGGTCTGGTGACGATCGAGAATGCGCTGAACTATCTGGGCAGATTCTTCGAGCATCATGATTTCTCGCAGTATCCGCTGGATGAGCCATTCCCGGATGTCGGTGATCTGGGCCGGAACAGCTTCCAGAGCGGCACGGACAAAATCAAAAAGGATGCTAAAGAACAGGGCTTAACTCTGCGGCAGGTGGCCTTGCAGTCTGCTACGCCGCGCAGCAGCTTCATCGGTACGCCGGAGCAGGTGGCCGATCAGATTCAGACCTGGTTCGAGGCCGGAGCAGCCGACGGCTTCATGCTGGCAGCCGCCGTACCGAACGGGCTGGAGGAATTTGTGGATCTGGTCGTTCCGATTCTGCAGGAACGCGGCCTGTTCCGCACCGAATACGAAAGCGATACGCTGCGGGGCAATCTCGGACTGCCAGTGCCGGAGAACCGTTATTCTAAGGCTTCTGAACCGGCAGGGCAGGTGTGACGCATCCGCAGTCCGGTGCAGACCGTCTGAAACCGGATCTTGAAGCCATGATGAAGTATGCCGGCGGGCTGGAGGCGGAGCTGATCGCGATCCGCCGTGATCTGCACAGCCATCCGGAGCTGCTCTACGATGTGGCACGCACTTCAGGCAAGGTTGCCGAACTCCTCGAATCATGGGGCATTGAGGTGCGGCGGAATGTGGGCCGGCATTTCGGGAGGGGAGTCACCGGGACGCTGCGGGGAACGGCAGGGAGCGGGCCGGTAATTCTGCTGCGGGCGGATATGGACGCGCTGCCGGTTGCTGAGCTGAATGAGGTGGACTATAAGTCCAGGAATCCTGGTGTTATGCACGCCTGCGGGCATGATGCCCATACGGCGATGCTGCTCGGGGCCGCGCAGACACTGGCGGCATTCCGCCATCAGCTGAGCGGCACGGTGATCTTCGTCTTTCAGCCGGCGGAAGAAGGCGCAAGCCGCAGTCCGCTGGACGGGCGCCTGCTCTCCGGCGGCAGGGATATGATCGAAGACGGCATTCTGGAAGGCGTGGACCAGTGTTATGCCCTGCATGTGATGCCGGAGCTTGCCGTTGGTACGCTGGGCATTCATCCCCGGTATGCCATGGCGGCCTCCAGCCATTTCACCGTGAAATTCCGGGGCACCGCCGGACATCACAGCGCACCGCATGAAGCGGTCGATGCTATCCAGATGGCGGCACGGTTTGTTACCGAGGTGAACGGGCTGATGGCGAATGGGATTAATCCGTCGGAAGCGGCGGTGCTGGCCTTCGGCACACTGCGTGCTGGAACAGCAATCAATGTCATTGCTGAGCACAGTGAGCTGACCGGCACCTTCAGAGCCTTCACGAAATCAACCGTCAGCCGGATTACGGAAGGACTGAAGCGCCACGCTGCAGCGATAGCCTCGGCTTATGGCGGCAGCAGCAGCCTGGAGCTGCGCGAAGGTATCGCTGTGGTGAACGACGGCTTGGCCGTTCAGCGGATGCTCGGCGCAGCGCGCAAGGTGCTGGGAGATGAGCAGGCGTATCTGCTGGAGCAGCCGAGCCTGGCCGGGGAAGATTTCGGCTGGTATCTCGATCAGGTGCCCGGGGCGTTTGCTTTTATCGGCTGCGGCAATGCGGAACGGGGGATAACCCATGCGCTACACCAGCCCCGGTTCAACATTGATGAGGCTGTGCTGGTACAGGGCGCCAGAGTATTGGTGAGGCTTGCTGCTGAGAGAGATTAAATCAGGTATATACAGGAAAAAGGCTGCTCCTTTCGCCAATACGGCGTTAGGGGCAGTCTTTTTATTTTTCCGAAAGAACGGGTTACATGTCCTTGGTCAGGTAATTGCCCGAACGGATTGCCTTTCCACAATGGAGTGGGTACAGATTTGACTCTTCGCAGGCTCCCCCGTTTCAATCATACCGATCAGCTTCTCGGAAGCGATCATTCCAATGTCATATAGCGGCTGGCGCACGGTAGTCAATGGCGGATTGACCATCCGGGCTAACCGGAGATCGTCGTATCCCATGATGGAGATATCTTCAGGCACATTCATTCCATGCTTCGTAACGGTGGAAAGGGCACCAATCGCCATTTCGTCACTGGCCGCGAAGACAGCAGTAACCTCCGGTGTTCTCCGTAATATGGCTTCCATGGCTCTACAGCCGCTTTCGTATGAAAAGTCTCCATATACGAGGTAACGGCTATCAAAGGCGATACCTTGTGCTTCCAGCGCTTTGCGGTATCCTTCGATCCGTGGAGTTCCAGCGATGGGATCGCCCTTGGTTCCGCTGATCATGCCGATTCTGCGGTGGCCTTTGGTGTTCAGATAATGGACAGCGTCATAGGCCGCCTGATAATCATCGACCTTCACATAAGGTACGTTGGCAAAATCCGTTTGGGAAGAGACCAGCACGACTGGAACTTTCATGCTCTCCAGCATGTCATAATACTCTTTCTTGAGCACTTCACTGGAAAAAATAATCCCGTCAACCTGCTTCTCGCGCAGCAGCTGCAAATACTTCTGCGTACGTTTGCCGTCCTGATCGGTGTTACAGACCATCACACTGTAATTGCGGTCATGGACGAATTCGTCGATTCCGTGGAGCAGATCGGAGGAGAAGGCGCTCGACACATCAGGAAATAACACGCCGATGGTTTGGGTACGCTTGTTAATCAGTCCGCGGGCGATAGCGTTCGGCTGATATTTAAGCTCTTTGATGGTCTGATCTACCTTTTGCTTCGTTTTATCTGAATATCCGCCTAAGTTATGCAGAACCCTTGAGACGGTGGCAATGGATACGTTCGCCTTTTGGGCAACATCTTTAATTGTGGGATTCATAGACTCTCCTACCTGTCGTTTAGCAGTAAACGCTTACTGAAAATATAAGTTCTTGCCTTTTCTTTGTCAACCGGAATTAAACATTATGTAAAATAAGCATTGACAAGGAAAAATAAACGAGATAACTTTTAGGTTAAGCGTTTACGTAATGGGAATTTAAGATTGTAGGTACAAAAATACATAACTTACATTCAAGTGAACGTATAAATTCACACCATAGATTTTTTTTGGAGGAGGTGGGGAAGATCTTATAAAGGTATGTTTTTTGCATATTTGAGTAAACGTTTACGTTAAAAAGAAAACAGTTCTTGAGAAAAAAAGTCATAGGATAAGGGTCACTGAGGTGACTCTTTCTTATATTAAGTTATAGAAAGGAGCATTATGAAAAACAGGAAAAACTCACTGGGTGTAAAACTGATTCAGCTGTCTGCTGCAATAACGGTTCCGCTCCTCGCCGTTCTTTTTGCCGGGGGATATTATGCCAAGGGAATTGTGCTCGACCAGGTATCCAGATCCTATCAGAATCTGGTCAACTCCAATCTTAAGATGATGGAGAGCAGTCTGGAGGACATAACAATTAATCTGGTCGATATTGTCGATCATGATGTGAATTTTCTTCAATTGAATCAGCCGGGGCTGACAGAATCAGAATATTATTTTGCCCGTATGGGGATTATGCAGAGAAATCAGGCCTACCAGGCCTATTACCATAGCGTGGACATGTTTTATCTGTACTCCGGCGTTAATGATACCTTGACACTATCCAATGTATTAGGAACGACAGAGGATGATATGGACCGGATAAGAGATTGGATTACGAGAAACGTTCAAAATGAACATCATCTGGAGCCGCTTCAGTACAAATGGACGATCGTTAAAATTGCCGGAGATTACTATTTAAACCGGACCGTCAGCAATAATCTGGGCAATACCGCCTGCATTGGCGCTCTGATCCGAATCGACTCTATGCGTTCACCGCTGGGCAATCTGAACCTGCAATCGGGCGGTGATGTGCTTATTGTGGATAATGCAGGGAATATCTTAACCCGTCCTTCGGCATCCATGGGCTACGACTTCAAGCTGCCGGGTGAGAAGATGAATCTGAATTCTTCCTTTTCTTTTACACATGATGGCCTGAAGTGGTTTGTGGTGTCCAGCCAGTCATCCGCCCTGGGAATCAATCTGTCTGTGGTCATCCCCGCTTCCGAGCTGCTCCAGGGACTCAATACCTTCCAGACGATTATTAATGTACTGCCCTTTATTATTTTGCTCATTTTACTGGTTTACTTATATTATTTCCGCCGTATGGTCATCCGCCCGATTCTGGATCTGCTGAGCGGCATCCACCGGATTCGAAATGGTGCCATGGAAACCAAGCTTCCCGATTCTAACCTCGTGGAGTTCCAGGCGCTGAATCAGGCATTTAATAACATGGTTGTGGAAATTCAAGATCTGAGAATTGATATCTATGAGGAACGGATTAATGCGCAAAAAGCTGAAATGAAGCATTTGCAAATGCAAATTAATCCGCACTTCTTCTTGAACACGCTCAATATTATTTTTCAGCTTGCCGATCTGAAACGTTTCGAATTGGTCAAAAAGACAGTACGGCATCTGGTGCAGTATTTCCGCTTTATGCTTCAGGTCAAGGATAACCGCATTACTTTGGAACAAGAGCTTGAACATCTCCGCAATTACCTTGAAATTCAAAAGTTGCGCTACCAGCAGTCGTTTGAGTTTCAGATCACCATAGCCGAAGAGCTTAGCTGTGCCTCCATACCCTCCTTGATGGTACAGCCCTTTGTAGAAAATGCCATGCTTCACGGCATAAGCCTGAAAGCCGGGATCTTTCATCTGGAGATTTCGGCTGGTCTCTCAGAAGAAGCAGCCGATACCATGATCATTGAAATCGCGGATAACGGAAAAGGCAGCAGTGCAGAGAAGCTGCGAGAGCTGAATTCGCCGGATTACAACCCGGCCACAGATGAAGGGCATATCGGGATCTGGAATGTGAAGCAAAGGCTGGCGATGATCTATCAGGGGAGAGCCGGAATTCACTTCAGCGGTAATCAGCCGTCCGGATTCCGTGTGCGGCTTAGCCTGCCTATTGAATATACAGAAGGAGAACATTGAGAGATGCGATTATTGATTGTAGATGATGAACAATTCGCTGTGGAGGGGCTGCTCTACTGCTGCGACTGGAAGGCGTATGGGATTGAAGAGGTCTTGACGGCGAACAGGGCTGACAAGGCCAGGGAGCTGCTGAATGATCACAGAATAGAATTGCTGATTTGCGATATTGAAATGCCGGATGAAGACGGACTTTCCCTGGTTGGCTGGGTGAGGGAGCACTCTCCCTGGACGGAATCGATTTTTCTGACCTGCCATTCCGAATTCTCCTATGCCAAGAAAGCTGTTAACCTCGGGAGCTTTGATTACTTGCTGAAGCCTGTTGACACGGATGAGCTGTTGTCTGCCGTATCGGGAATGATGGCTGCTATCCGCGAGAAGGAAGAGTATGAGTCCTATAACCAAATGTATCATAAGTACCTGAATCTGTGGCAACAGGAAAAGCCGAAGCGTGTGGAACGTTTCTGGCAGGATTTGCTGTCCCGCAGCATCCTGTCGTTCGGGGATTTCTTTGATAGGGAGCTGGCGGGTGCGGGGGTAGGGTTAAATCCTGAGGATCAGGTACTTCCGATACTGATCAGCATTGAGGAGTGGTCCAAACCGCTCAGTCCGCGTGATCAGGAAATCATGGAATATGCTGTGAAGAAAGCAGCGGAGGAATGTTTTACCGAAGAGCATCCGGGAGAGGCCGTTACGGATAAAAGCGGAGTTTTGTTCATTCTGCTGTATGCCAAAGGTGCGGAGGGAGAAAGGGAGACTAGGAAGCTTAGCATGCAGAAGCTCACGGCCATAGGTAAACGTTTTATCAAAGCTTGCCAGGAGTTGTTCTACAGCATCGTAACCTGCTATGTCGGCTCGTTCAAACCCCTGCAGGAGCTGCCGGGAATGTGCGAAAGTCTAAAGATCATGGAGCGTGACAATATCTCCCGGACCCAATCCGTACTCTTATACTTACCGCAGGACCAGATGCTATCAACTAATTCTAATTCGGAGGATATCCTGCTGGGTGACTTGATCTCTTATATGCTGAACGGCAAACGTGAGTCCGCTGTGCAGTTCATTCATAATCTGACAGCGAAACTGGAAGCCAATCCTTGCTTTCAGGGAAGACATCTGGACGCCTTGCATCAGGATACCCTGCAGATTATATACCACTTCCTGCAGGTAAGAGGAATCAATGCGGGAAGCATAGTTCTGTTTACAGACTGGACAACCGCTAGGATACGGGGACTGCTTCAATACAGGCATTGGGCGGAAGGGATCGTATCGGCGGTCATGGAAGCGGAATTCGAGCGGCAGGAGAAGGGCGGAGTGATCGAGCGGTCCATCCGCTACATCCGGCAGCATGTGGAGGAAGAGATCTCCAGGGCCAGTGTCGCTGATTATGTGGGCTTGAACCCGGCTTACCTCTCCAGGCTGTTCAAGAAAGAGACCGGCCAGAACCTGATTGATTTCCTGATTTCGGTGAAGCTGGACCGCACCCGCGAGCTTCTGGATACCACGGATATGCCGGTCAGCGCGATCGCGCAGCAGGTGGGCTACAGCAATTTCTCCCATTTCACCAAAATGTTCCGCAAGCAGTTCGACGTCAATCCCCAGGAATACCGCAATGTCACAAAACGAATAGACTAAGGTTACAAAAACGGCAGAGCAGCTGCAGGCAACCCCTTATAATAAAGCCATAACCCAATAAGAAGGTGTGGAACTATGGCTTCGGAAACCAGCTCAAAATGGAAAAGTATATGGAAGTACAGGGCCTTGGTCGTGCTGGCATTGCCCGGTGTGCTGCTGATGCTGATCAATAACTACCTGCCCATGTTCGGTATTTTCCTGGCCTTCAAGGACCTGAATTATACGGCAGGAATCTGGGGCAGCAAATGGATCGGACTGGACAACTTCAAGTTTCTGTTTGCTTCGAACGACGCTTGGCTGATCATCAGGAATACCTTACTGTACAACCTTAGCTTCCTGATCATCAATACGATACTCGCAGTGCTGCTGGCGCTTCTCCTTAACGAGGTCAAAAATAAATTCGCCTCCAAGTTCTTTCAGAGCACAGTAATCCTGCCCAATTTCATCTCCATGGTCATTGTCGGCTATATCGTGTATGGATTTCTCAATCCGGAGCTGGGCTTCATCAACAAATTCATTCTGGAGCCCTTCGGGATCGATCCCAGGAACTGGTATGCGGAAGCAGAGCATTGGCCTTATATCCTGACCCTTGTTAACACCTGGAAGGGTGTGGGTTACTCGGCCGTTGTCTATCTGGCAGCCATTGTCGGTATAGACTCTGAATATTATGAAGCGGCCGTCATTGACGGGGCCACACGCTGGAAGCAAATGACGAAAATTACGATTCCGCTGATTGCACCGATCATTATCATCATGACACTGCTGGCGATCGGCCGGATATTTAACGCTGACTTCGGTCTGTTCTATCAGGCAACCATGGCCTCCGGCATGATCAAAGAGACAACGGATGTTATCGATACCTATGTCTACAGGGCATTAATGGTTACCGGTGATACGGGGCTCGCCTCCTCGGCAGGGCTGCTGCAATCGGTAGTTGGTTTTACCCTTGTCATTACCGTCAACCTGGCCGTCCGTAAATTCAGCAAAGAAAATGCTTTGTTCTAGAAGGAGAACATCATGGAGAAAAAACGAACGAATCCCTTGATCCTTATTGTCCTGTCCTTGTTCAGCCTTGCCTGCCTGATCCCGTTCTGGCTTGTATTTATGATCTCGGTTGCTGATGAAGACTGGGTAACTGCGAATGGATACAGCTTCTGGCCCGGCAAATTCAGTCTTGTCGCTTATCAGTATCTGTTTGAAGATGCCGGAAAAATATTGCGGGCTTATGGTGTTTCTGCCTCGGTAACGCTCATAGGAGTCGTCGTCAGTTTGTTTGTGACTTCGGCCATGGCCTATGCATTGTCGCGGAAAGAGTTCCCGCTCAGAGGTGCCCTGAGCTTCTACATCCTGATCACGATGTTGTTCTCGGGCGGCTTGCTGCCCTGGTATCTTGTCTACACCCGGTTCCTGCATGTTCAGGATACGCTGATGGCGCTTATCATTCCGGGTCTGATCGGCGGCTTCAACGTTATCATCATGCGGACCTTCTTCACGAACAGCATCCCGCCTTCCCTGATTGATTCCTCTCAGATCGATGGTGCAGGTGAATTCCGGACATACTTCAGCATTATTCTGCCGCTGTCCTTGCCTGTAATGGCCACAATCGGGTTATTCACCACCGTATCCTACTGGAACGACTGGTTTACAAGCCTGGTCTTCATCCAGAATGAGAAGCTGTTCTCGCTGCAATATCTTTTGACCAAAACCTTAATGAATGCTTCGTTCCTGCAGACAATTGCCAATAAGGCTTACAGTTCAACCGCACAGGTCACAACGCCGCTTGAATCCATCCGGATGGCGATGGCGATGATTGCAATCGGACCGCTGGTGCTGGTATTCCCTTTCCTGCAGAAGTATTTCGTCAAAGGCCTTACCGTAGGCGCTGTGAAAGGCTGATCCCGGTAAAGACCGGATTAGTATAAGCAAGTTCAGAATGATGAGGAAGAATACAGAAGGATTCCAGGGAGGTCTACTATTTATGAAGTGGTTGAAAAAGAGTTCTGTTGTATTGACATCGCTTGTGCTGACTTCAGTTGTAGCAGCCGGCTGCGGCGGGAATAATGGTGCTAATTCACCGGCGGGCAAAGTCCAGCCGGGAGGCGCGGCCAGCTCCGGATTGAAGCCCTACGAAGTTGTAATGGTATTCCCCGATGCGCCGCAAAATGATAATCAGCGGGTACAGGATGCGATGAATGATTATCTGAAGAAGACTTATCCGGAAATGAACATGACGGTCAAGCTGAATCCTATCGACTGGGGTGCCTGGAGTGATAAAACGAACCTGATGATGGCCTCCGGCGACAAAATGGACCTGCTGTTTACAGCGGATTGGCTCGGGTTCCAGCAACAGGTGACCAAAGGGGGCTTGCTGCCGCTGGATGATTTGCTCGCTAAATACGGCCCGGACATCGAAGCTGTAGAGAAGGACTATCACGGGCCGGCTAAACGCGGCGGCAAGCTATACGGTATTCATACCCACCAGGAGCTGGGCGGTGCACAAGGGGTCTACTTGAACAAAGAGCTTGTGGACAAATATAACTTTGATCTGACTGCACTGAAGTCTGGTAAAGTCGAGGATCTGGAGCCTATGCTTCAAACCATCAAGGAGAACGAACCGGGGATTACGCCTTTAGTGGCACCGAGCTTTCCTCTCGAAGCGTACTATTCATCCACGAACCTGGATTCTATTGTGAGTATTGCAGCGATTAACACCGTGGGAACAGCGGCAGATGATTATACAGTCATCAATTCCTACACGACTCCGCGGTATATGGAGCTTGCCAAGCTTACCAACAAATGGTACAAGGCAGGATACATTAACAAGGATGCACTGACACCTGGTCTGGACGCCTGGAAGAAGATTCAAGCGGGTAAAGGCTTCGCCTTTGTCTCTGATATGGATATTATCGCGGATATGGAGATCGGCAAAGCAGCCCTATCACCGAATGGTTCGATTAAAGCGGGCCGTGAGATGCTGCAAATTCCGCTCAATATTGACCGTTTGCAGACAGGGAAAATGACAGCAACCATGTATTCGATTGCAAAAAGCTCTGAAGATCCGGAACGTGCCATGATGCTGCTTAACCTTTTCTATAAGGACAAGGAATTGCTGACCCTCTTCAACTTCGGGATTGAGGGAACCCATTATGTGCTCAAAGACGGACAAATTGCGCTGCCGGAAGGCAAAACTACAGATAATGTCGGCTACTATCACGATATTATGTGGCAGCTCGGCAATCAAATGCTCAACTATACCCGTGTAGGCGAGGATCCGAATAAATACCAGAACTACGAGAAGTTCAACGAACAGGTTTCTTCTAATCCTTCGCGGATCTTTGGATTTGTCTTCGATCCGGAGCCGGTAAAAAATGAATTGATCTCGATCGACAACGCCAACAAAACCTTTGTTGACGGTCTGAAGTCCGGTCAGCTCGATCCGGAAGAGTCTCTTCCTAAAATGCTGGAAAAACAAAAAGCGGCTGGAGCAGACAAAGTACTCGCGGAAGTGCAAAAGCAGCTGGATGCCTGGCTGGCTGAAAACGGCAAGAAATAAGCGGAATGGCTAAGCTCAATCTACATGGAATGGAGTATTCATATGGACAATGGCGTATTGACGCATATAGATATATATCCAGATCAAGCCCAGTACAAGACCGGTCAATCAGGCAGCATTATCATTGAAGTGGAGACCCGGGAGAAAGCGGCTCTGCAGCTGGTTGTCGGCTTCTACAAGCTGGAGCAGCAGATTGCTGAAGAAAGACTTAGCATCAGTACGGAACCAGGCTTGAGACAGAGAATACCTGTTCCCTTGTTCACTGAAGCTACAGAGTGGGCGGGTTATGGGGTCAAGGCTGCAATTATCTGCAATGAAGCTGTAGTGTCAACCGCCTATACCTCATACGATATTGCCGATCATTGGGGCCGGGCGCCGCGGTATGGATTTCTAAGCGATTTCCGGAGTGAAGAATCCGGAGACACCCGTGACGTCGACAGCATGAACAAATTCCACTTGAATGTCATACAGTTCTATGACTGGATGTACCGGCATGATGATCTGGTTCCAAAAGAGGATGAATTTATTGATCCGATGGGCCGGACGATGTCCTATAAGGTGGTTCGTGAAAAAGTCGCAGCCGTACACGATAAAGGGATGGCTGCCATGGCCTATGGAGCGGTATATGCAAGTCTTAAGGACTTCTTGCAGACACGTCCGGAATGGGGACTGTATAATCGCCAGGGAGATCCGTTTCAATTAATAGATCTGTTCTATATTATGGATATTACACCGGGTTCTCCTTGGACCGATCATATTGTTGAACAGTTTCGTCAGGCCGTACAGGCCGGATTCGACGGAATTCATATGGATCAATACGGCTTTCCCAAGAAAGCCGTGCGCCGGATCGCAGGAAAAGAAGAACAGGTCGATTTGGCGGAATGTTATCCGGCACTGATCAACCGGACCCATGCGGCCGTAAAGGAAATCAAGGCAGAGGCCGGGGTTATTTTCAATAATGTGGGTAATTATCCTATAAACAAGACGGCCTCGTCGGATCAGGAGGCGCTTTATATTGAAGTGTGGCCGCCTGTAGTCCGGTTGCGTGAGCTTAAAGGACTGATTGATAATGCGCGTTCACTGGACCCGCACAAGCCGGTGATCCTCTCCGCCTATCTGCCCTCTTTCTATCCGGAAGCCGGACATGACAAGGAATGGGCTGAGAACGGGGCGCTGCTGACGATGGCTTCCATATTCGCCAGCGGGGGATATCACCTCTTGCTGGGTGAGGATCATGGAATGCTGACTATGCCATACTATCCCGATTATGCAGTGATGCGGCCTGAATTTGCCATTGAGGTCAGACGTTACTATGATTTCATCGTGCGTTTTGGAGTGCTGATACATGATGCGCAATTGGAAGATGTGTCTTATACCTATACCGCCGGGGTTAACACCGAGATTACCTTCGAAGGCAATGTGCCTTTTGCACCGAACGGAGATATTGATTCTGTCTGGACGATCATTAAGCGGAAGCCGGGTTATCAGATCCTGCAGCTGATTAATCTTGCCGGGCTTGAGGATGATTATTGGGAGCATGGCAAGAAACAGCGGCCTGAAGCTCAAAATGGTGTGGTTTGCACACTATTAATCGAACAGCCGATTGAATGCATCTACACGGCCAGCCCGGATGATCAGGCCCAGGAAGTGATTGTCCTGGATTACGAGGTGGTTCCGCACGGGCAAGGACTTGCGGCCAGATTCACTTTGCCGTCCCTGAGCATCTGGTCCATGGTTGTAGTTAAATTTAGCTTACAGGAGTGAATGGGTTGAACAATACGAAATGGTGGCAGACCGCTGTAATTTATCAGATATATCCCAGAAGTTATCAAGACAGCGACGGGGATGGAATCGGCGATCTCCGGGGGATTATTAGCAGGCTGGACTATCTGGAGCAGCTTGGCATTACCGCAATCTGGCTTAGTCCCGTATACAAATCACCCAATGACGATAACGGCTATGATATCAGCGATTACCAGGATATTATGACCGAATTCGGAACCATGGATGACATGGATGAATTGATTGAGAATGCCAAGCAGCGCAATATCCGGATTATTATGGACCTGGTCGTCAACCATACATCGGACGAGCACCCATGGTTCATTGAAGCCCGTAAAGGAAGGGATAACCCGTACCGTGACTATTATATCTGGCGTGATCCGGTCAACGGCGGCGTTCCCAACTCCCTGCGTTCAACCTTCAGCGGGTCGGCCTGGGAGCTTGACGAAGCGAGCGGCCAATACTTTCTGCACTTGTTCAGCCGCCGACAGCCGGATCTGAACTGGGAGAACAGCAAGGTCCGTCAAGAGGTATGGGACATGATGAATTTCTGGCTGGATAAGGGTGTTGGCGGATTCCGCATGGATGTCATTGATCTGGTCGGCAAAATTCCTGATCAGGAGATCACAGGAAATGGTCCGAAGCTTCATGAATATCTGCAGGAGATGAACCGGGAGACCTTCGGAGCCCATGATGTTCTGACGGTGGGAGAGACCTGGGGGGCGACTCCGGAAGTAGCCAAGCTCTATTCCAATCCGGACCGCAAGGAGCTGTCGATGGTGTTCCAGTTCGAGCACATCGGTCTGGATCAGCAGGACGGGGGAGAGAAGTGGGATCTGAAGCCCCTGGATGTAAGCGAATTGAAGCAGGTGCTGGCGAAATGGCAGACCGAGCTGGGGAACGAGGGCTGGAACAGTCTGTTCTGGAACAATCATGATTTGCCGAGAATTGTATCGCGCTGGGGCAATGATAAACAGTACCGTGTGCAGAGCGCCAAAATGTTCGCCATTCTTCTGCATTTGATGAAGGGCACGCCTTACATTTATCAGGGCGAGGAGCTCGGAATGACCAATTATCCGATTCAGGATATCAGCGAAGCGCAGGATATTGAGGCCATCAATATGTATCATGAACGGATCGGGCAAGGCTATGCCAAGGAAGCTATCATTCATTCCATTAATGCGAAGGGAAGAGATAACGCCAGGACCCCGATGCAATGGGATGCCACCCGTAACGCAGGATTTACAGCCGGAGAGCCATGGCTGCCTGTACATCCGAATTATAAGGAAATTAATATGGAGGCAAATCTGAAGGACCCGGATTCTGTGTTCCATTGCTACCGTAAGCTGATTGAACTGCGGAAGAACAACCCGATTGTTGTATGGGGTGATTTCGAACTGGTGACCGGCGTGCCGGATCAAGTGTTCATGTACTTCCGCCGCTATGAAGGACAGACCTGGCTGGTGACGGCCAACTTCAGCGGGGAGCCAATCACGCTGGAATTGCCGGAGCTGGGTCAGGCCGGATTCATCATCGGCAACTATTCCAGAGATGATGTGGACTTTAAGCAATTGCAATTACAGCCTTACGAAGCCTTTGCTGTCATACTCGCATAGACACCAAACAAGGATGCCGCCCTTAAGAAAGGGAGGCATCCTTGTTGTCTTTGTTGTCTTGCTGACCTCAGACCGTCAGCTTATTTGCGGTTACGCAGGCGCTCAAGCTCAGCCTCAACCGCGCTATTCAGCGGAGATTCAGGAGCGGCAGCTGCTGCTGCGGCCAGTCCGGATTGCTCAGCGAGGGCTTCCTGCATGGCAATCTTGTCCTCCATCCGTTCGAAGCCGCGGGATGCGCTGCCGGCGTTCAAGACCTGGCCGCGGTATCCACCGGGGGTGCTGGAGGCGTTGGCTTGAGCCGAATGTTTGATTTCAGCAGCTTTGCGGGCGCGTTCCGCCAGCTCTGCTCTTTTGGCTTTGAGGCGTTTATGTTCTTCCTTCACATTCGCCAGTTGAACCTCAAGTGAGGCGAGTGTGGCCTGAGTCTCCTGCAGTCCGGCTGTGCATTCCTGTCCGCTCTCTGTATAGCGCAGTTTAGCCATTACCGCAGCGCGGGCTGCCGGCTCATTGCCTTCGCTCATGGCTTGAACGGCTTCCGCTTCGCTGCGCTCCGCAAGCACCTGATATTCATAGATGCGGCGCTCCAGCACACTGGCAGCGGCTTTGAATTCACGCTGTTTGCTCTCGGCATCGGAGATTTTATCCTCCAGATCCCGCAGATACTGGCCGGTAAGCAGCATCGGATCTTCAAGTTTGTTCAGTCCCTCGTGGATAGCTGCTTTGGTTAACGTAGTGATTCTTTGGAATATACTCATGGTTATGATCTCCTTTAATGTTGGTTTAGTTGGTTTGGTTAGTAGTTGAAGCTGTCATCGAATCCGCCGTAGGATTCCTGAGGGATAATGAGACTGCCGATGATATAGAGAAAAATAACAGTACCGAAGCTGAAAAACGTAGCGGCAACAACAAGCAATCTTACAAGTGTCGTATCAACGTTGAAATAGCGTGCCAGTCCTCCGCATAAACCTGTGAGCTTCTTGTCTGTTACGGAGCGGGTTAATTTTTTTGTCATAGTGATATCTTCCTCTCTTATATGGTGATCGCCCGTTCGCGGCGTGTTCACTGCGTTGTCTATGTATGTATTGTACGAATTAATCCCGCGCAGCAAAACAGCCTGCAGACTGTTCTTTGTTCCCGACCTTAGTCGGGGATGCTGACCGCAATAGGACGGGGAGAGGCCGGGAAAACACGGATTAATCCAGGAAAAACACGGACTCTTTACACAAAGAGGTCTTGTTGTTCATCCGGGGATAACACTGGAGGATTACACTCTAATCTAGAGCATATCCAAACATACGGGAGGACTGGCCTCATGGGAATTCACAAGTATTTTCGCTCACTGAATGAACTGGAACGCATTATCCGCTGTCCGGGCAAATTCAAATTCGAGGAGCACAGCGTAGCGGCCCATTCCTGGAAGGTCGTACAATACGCCAAAACACTGGCAGATATTGAAGAGAAACACGGTGCGGTGATCGACTGGAAGAAGCTGTACGAGATTACGAGCAGCCATGATTACGGAGAGATTTTTATCGGGGACATCAAAACTCCGGTGAAGCACTCCTCACTCCAGCTAAGGTCGCTGATTCAGCAGGTTGAGGAGGGCATGATCGACAACTTCATCAAGGAGCATATCCCGGATGAGTTCAAAAGCATCTTCTACCATCAGCTGCGCGAGGGCAAGGACGAGTCGATTGAAGGCTTGATTCTGGAGGTTGCCGACAAGATGGATCAGGTATATGAAGCTTTTGCCGAGCTGCAAAGAGGGAACACGGAGAAGGAATTTGTGGTGATGTACCGCAATGCCCTGATCAAGATCAAGAACATTGAGCTGAGATGTGTGGATTACTTCCTGGCAGAAATCCTGCCGGATATGGTGAATGAAGAAACACTGTCATCCATTGATATTAAAAGAATTACGGAAGAGGCGCTGGCTCTGTAGATGAGCTGTGGCTCTTTTTTCTTATACATAAATGGTTATGTGCCCGGCTGGACGCTGCTTTATATTTGGGTCATGGTATTGTAAGATAAAAGGGTGTTATTTTAAATTTAAACTATACAGCTTAATTGACGGAGAAGGAGGTTCAACTTTGATTCAGAGCAGCTCTTCAAAAATTAACGAATCCCTATTAAATGTACTCAATGTAAGGCACAGAGCGATAGCCGAGAATATAGCCAATGCAGACACCCCCAACTACAAGAAGAAAACCGTTGAGTTCCAGGAGGAACTCAGACGCGCTATCCAGAATGACACTCAGGATGACCTGGAAATAAAGCAGACCCATCACAAACATCTGCAGATCAAGGATGCTGATGCCCCCTTAATCCCTTACCGCATTATTACGAACAACCATACGGCGATGAATAATAACGGCAATAATGTGGACATGGATATGGAGATGGCGAATCTTGCGGAAAATCAGCTAATGTACAATTACTTGGCCGATCGGGTAAGCGGTCATTATTCCAAGATAAGAACGCTCATGCAGGATCTTAAATAATTGTTACTTCAAAAAAGAGTCAGCTGCGCGAGATGCGGTTGTGCTCTTTTTTTGCTTTTCCAGAGAACACTTACTCCAACCATCGCCGCCCCCCAATAATAGATTGTATAACGCTCCTGCTGTTTAGATACAACCCGCAGTATTCTCTCGATTATCTTGTATGAAAAAGACAGCAATAACGCAATAACGCATGATTCCAGCAACAGCATAAGTGGTTACCCTCCGGTAGTAGTGAAAGTGTGTTCAGAACTCCTTCTGATTCTTACAGCTCTGCAGTTTGAAATCTATTACATTTATTACAAAAATGAAGGAGATGAATGTTACGGCAGGAAGACCGGCCGGAATGCTATGGTTAAGGAAAAATAAGGGTGGTGTAGTAGTTGCTGTATTTGAATCTTGTGCCGTTCTCCGTTACGGTCGCCTGGTTTAGTGTTTTAATGCTAATTGTGTGTGTCGTAGATTTCCTTCAGAGTGGCTCCCTTGTTCAGCTCCCGGCAATCAGCGGCAGAGAGCGGATTAAAGGTATAATGGCTGAACTTCTCATTTTTGCAGGAATTAACGGGTTACTCTTGTATGTACTTCATCCGATGAGTAATCAACTGCTAATCTCTCTGACTGCTGCGGGGCTACTCGTGACGTATTTCCTGACCTCCGGAATGCATAAGCAGCGCTGGCCTAACCGCCCCGTAATCCTGCTGATTCATCTGCTGCTTGGAGTCTTATTCTATCTGCTGTTCGGCATGCTGCTGATGGGTAAGCTCATTGTTACCTACAACCTAAATATGACGAATCAGTTCGATATTCTCTATTTCGTCTACGGGCAGGACCGGGCGGTGGTCTACGCGCTGCTGCTGATTGTGGTTGTTCTCTATTTCGTGATCGGCAAACTGCTCATGCGGCCGTTCTACTCCTGGTATGCGCTGAGCCGCTACAAGGCTTCCAAGGTGAGTATTAAGCTGACGGGCGGAGAAATCATAACCGGGGTACATCTTTTGCGGGATAGTGACAGACAATTTCTGCTTGTTAGCGATAGCTTGAATCCGCTGGAGGCTGTCAAGACTTACAAGATCAACCGGGAGAAAATAGAGTACATGGAGAAAGACGGCAGTGAAGGTTGACTCAATCTACTAACATAAAGTGGCCCCCCCACTTTGCTGTGGTCATATCTGTTTATAAGCGAGTGCTGGATTACAATGGAATTACAGAGAAGGGAAAGAACAGAAGGGAGAAAATAATTATCGATTTTATAACATTATATGGAAAAATAACTTGACAGGCATATGATACAATTTATTTATAGGTGATTATTATCAAATGGCCTGGGAGCAGCAGATGAACTGAAATGGCCGGGTTTCCGGTCAATACTGGAGGACTACTATTGCATCAATATATAACGGTAAGCGGAGCAAGAGAAAATAACCTGAAGAATATCAGCCTTAACATTCCGCGTAATCAGTTAGTAGTGTTCACCGGAGTGAGCGGCTCGGGTAAATCAAGCCTGGCTTTTGATACGCTCTACGCCGAAGGACAGATGCGTTATGTTGAATCTTTGTCATCCTACGCCCGGCAATTCCTGGGACTAATGGGCAAGCCGGATGTGGATGCCATTGACGGGCTGTCACCAGCCATCGCCATTGAACAGAAAACCACCTCGAGCAATCCGCGTTCCACCGTAGGAACAGTAACAGAGATTTATGACTATTTACGGTTGTTATGGTCTAAGATCGGAATCCCGCATTGCCCGTCCTGCGGGCGGATCATTCAGCGGCAATCCGTGGACCAGATTGTAGAGCAGATTGCGGGGCTGCCGGAAGGAACCAAATATGAGGTGTTGGCGCCCATGGTCCGGAACAAAAAAGGCGGGCATCAGCATATATTCGAGCAGGCTAAGCTGGGCGGATATGTCCGTGTCCGGGTGAACGGTGCGGTCCATCATGTAACAGACCCCATTTCCCTGGACAAGAATAAAAAGCACTCCATCGAAATTGTTATCGACCGGCTGATCGTGAAAGACATTGATGTTCAGCGGCTGGCCGATTCTCTGGAGCATGCTTTTGCCCTGTCAGGGGATTTGGTGATCATTCACCAGAGTGCCAGCGGTGAAGAGGTAACGTATTCGCAGAGTTACGCCTGCCCGCATTGTGAAGTGTCTTTGCCGGAGCTATCCCCCCGCATGTTCTCTTTCAATAACCATGAAGGGGCTTGCCCGGCTTGTACAGGTCTGGGTTCACATCTGAAGGTGGATCCGGATAAAATCATGCCGGATACCAGCCGCTCCATCCAATCCGGCGGGATTATCGCGAACGGCTGGAATAATGTAAAGACCAACTCTTTTTGCAAAATGTACTATGAGGCCTTGGGTAAAAAGTACAGCTTCGACTTCAGCACACCACTGCAGGAGCTGCCGCCAGAGGCCATGAACGCGCTGCTGTACGGGACTAACGGCGAGAAGCTTGAAGTGCACCATCCCAGTGATGCGCTCCGGAAATATGTCAAAGAAGCCTTCGAAGGTATTGTCAACAACCTGGAGCGGCGTTACCGGGAAACTCCATCCGAAGCGATGAAGAAGGAACTGGAGGAATACATGTCCGTTCTGCCTTGCCCCCATTGTCACGGTGACCGTCTGTCGCCTGTTGTGCTTGGTGTGAAGATCGGCGGTAAAAGCATTGCAGAGTTCTGCCATTTACCGGTGGAGGCTGCAGCAGACTTTATTGCCGGTCTTAGCCTGACTGCTGCGAATTCGGAGATTGCCGGTACCATCCTGCAGGAGATTGATGCCCGGTTCCGGTTCCTGAATAATGTCGGACTAAATTATCTGACGCTCTCGAGAGCTGCCGGAACGTTATCGGGCGGTGAAAGTCAGCGCATCCGTCTAGCCACACAGCTCGGTTCCGGTCTTATGGGTGTCCTCTATATTCTTGACGAGCCGTCGATCGGCCTGCATCAACGGGATAATGACCGACTGCTGCTGGCTCTGAAGAAGATGCGCGACCTCGGCAATACGCTAATTGTAGTGGAGCATGATGAAGATACGATCCGCCAGGCGGACTGGATTGTCGATATAGGTCCAAATGCCGGAATACACGGCGGAGAGGTTGTAGCGCAGGGTTCCCTTGCAGATATACTGGCCGAATCCCGCTCGATCACCGGCCAGTACCTGTCCCGCAGTAAACAAATATCCGTCCCGGAAGAGCGGCGGAGCGGAAACGGCAAACATCTGACCATTACCCGAGCTGCCGCCAACAATCTGAAGGGGATCACGGTGTCTATTCCCTTAGGCACGTTAACCTGTGTGACCGGGGTTTCCGGCTCAGGTAAATCCAGTCTGGTCAACGAAATCCTGTACAAGAAGCTGGCTTCTACACTGAACCGGGCTCATACTATTCCCGGAGAGCACCAGAGTATCGATGGGATAGAGCATCTCGACAAAGTTATTAATATTGATCAGAAGCCGATCGGGCGAACTCCGCGTTCCAATCCGGCCACCTATACCGGAGTATTCGATAATATCCGCACACTGTTCTCGCTGACGAATGAGGCCAAGGTTCGTGCCTACGGCCCGGGGCGGTTCTCCTTCAATATCAAGGGCGGCCGGTGTGAAGCCTGTGCGGGGGACGGACTGATCAAGGTGGAGATGCATTTTCTGCCGGATGTGTATGTGCAGTGCAGCATCTGCAGAGGACGGAGATACAGCCGGGAGACGCTTGAGGTGCATTATAAAGGTAAAAGCATCGCGGATGTGCTGGACTTGACCGCTCAGGAAGGTGTCCAGTTCTTTGGTAATATTCCGAAGATCCGTAAAAAGCTTGAGGCTCTTTGCATCGTTGGCCTCGGTTATATCAAGCTTGGCCAATCCTCCACAACCTTGTCAGGCGGGGAGGCGCAGCGGGTGAAGCTGGCGGCAGAGCTGCTTAAGCCTGCTACCGGCTCCACGCTATATGTGATGGATGAGCCGACGACTGGACTGCATTTTGCCGATGTGCACCAGTTAATTGATGTACTGCATTCCCTGACCGATGCCGGCAACACCGTAGTGGTCATTGAACATAATCTGGAGCTGATCAAGAATGCTGATTACATTATTGATCTCGGCCCGGAGGGCGGCGCGGACGGGGGAGAGATCGTCTGTACAGGAACTCCTGAAGAGGTTGCGGTGCATGAGAAGAGCTATACGGGCAAATATCTGAACAAAGAGATGGGGAGAAGATGAACTTAATCCAGATGCAGGTTGAGCATAGCAAATATGGAGCGGGAACTGTCGTAGGTCATGTGGAAGAGCGGATTATCATTGATTTCTCCGGAGATACGGGCGAGAAAAGCTTCTTGTACCCGGAGGCTTTTGAGCAGCATCTGCGCATTCTTGATCCGGTGCTGCAGGCTCAGATTGGCAAGGAAGTGCAGTTGAAAGCTGCGCAGCGGGCAGCAGATCAACTCCTGCAGGAACAGCAGCGGGAGGCAGAGCATGCAAGACTTGCTGAAGAGAAGCTTCGAATAAAAAATGACAAGAGCAAATCGCGGCGGAAGGCTAAAAGCGTTCTATAATAGAGACGGAACATAATTTTAATAAGCATCGGCGGTCTTTTCCGGGGAGTTCTCTGGTGAGGGCCGCCAAGTTTTTTGTACACAATAAATACTATATACCGGAGGGTTAACCCATGTATCAATATAAAGACCGCGAATTTACCCATGTCCATTTTGACGGGCAGGATTTGCGTTATGGTGAGCTGATTAGCTGCACTTTTGAGAAATGCACCTTTATGAACACTTCTATGGAGGAGATCGATACCAGCTACTGCCGGTTCATTGAATGCGACTTTAAGGGTGTCAGCCTGAATTCCTCGATTCATAACGAGTCTGCGTTTGAGAATTGCAAGTTTAACGGTGCGAATCTCTTCGTCTCCAAATTTATCTCCTGCAAAATGACCGGCTCGGACTTCTCTGGCGCCCAGGTGGACGGCATTACGATTGACGGGGGAGACTGGTCGTACACGAATCTGCGGCATGCCAATCTGAGCAAGCAGGACCTGCGCGGAGTGCGCTTCTTCGAGGCTGACCTTACCGATACCGATCTGACGAAGGCGGATCTAAGGGACTGCAATCTGGAGCGGGTATCACTGAGCCGGGCCAAGCTTGCAGGGGCCGACCTGCGGGGGGCGAACCTGGAGGGGGTTGACCTGAAGGCGCTGGATGTGAAAGGCGCGCGGATGGATCTGGAACAGGCTGCTCTGTTTATGCGTTCCTATGGTGCGAAGGTGGATTGAACCTTGGACAGCAATTTTGTGCTATTTGTGATTCAATTTTACGGTGGAAACAGACAGTAATAGCCAATACAATGATTCTGTATCCACAATAAAATACAATTCATTCACAAATGGAGGTCACATAACTTATGAATCATTGGGAATTTGCCCCTACACCGCCAATGGGCTGGAACAGCTGGGATTGCTATGGTGCTTCGGTGACGGAGGCAGAGGTACGGGGGAATGCTGAATACATGGCCCGCAACCTGAAGGAGCATGGCTGGGAATATATAGTGGTTGATATTCAGTGGTATGAGCCCGGGGCCGTGTCAGACCAGTATCGTCCTTTTGTCCGGCTGGAGACAGACGCATATTCCCGGCTGATTCCTGCGGTGAACCGTTTTCCTTCGGCAGAAGGCGGTCTTGGGTTTAAACCGCTTGCTGATTATGTACATAGTCTTGGCCTGAAGTTCGGGATTCATATTATGCGCGGTATTCCCCGTCAGGCGGTTCACGACAATACACCAATCAAGGGAACGGCGGTAACTGCGCGTGATATCGCGCATACCTGTTCCTTCTGCGGCTGGAATACGGATATGTATGGTGTGGATGCTTCCAAGGAAGGTGCCCAGGAATATTACAATTCTTTGTTCGAGCTGTACGCGTCATGGGATGTCGATTACATCAAGGTGGATGATATCGCAGATTCCTGGCTGCATGGCGGCCCCCATCTGGCTGAGATCGAGCTGATCCGCAAAGCCATTGACCATACCCGCCGCAGCATTGTACTTAGCCTGTCGCCGGGACCAGCACCTGTGAAGCATGCTGACTTCTTGGAGAACCACGCGAATGTATGGAGAATGACGGATGATTTCTGGGACCGCTGGCCGCTCCTGCTGGATATGTTCGACCGCTGTTCCACTTGGGAAGGCCGGCCTAAACCCGGCTGCTGGCCGGATTGTGATATGCTGCCGCTTGGGCGTATCGGAATACGCGGTGTACAGTATGACCGCTGGACCAACTTCACGAAGGACGAGCAAGTAACGATGATGACATTATGGACCCTCTTCCGTTCCCCGCTCATGTTCGGCGGTGAGATGCGCGATAACGATGAATGGACGCTGTCTCTTCTGACGAACCAGGATGTGCTGAACATGCACCGTCACAGTTATGGCGCCCGGCAGATCAGCCGTCGCGGCGATCAGATTGTGTGGTTAGCCGAAGGTCCTGAAGGCGAGCGGTTCGTAGCTTTGTTCAACACAGGCGAGCTACTGGCGGAAGTGTCTGTATCTATTGCCGATCTGGGAATGGGCAGCGGGGTTAAGGCCAAGGAGCTGTGGACCGGGAAGCAAACCGGCCTGTTTGCAGATACACTGAGTGCAGCCATTCCGCCCCATGGAGCAGCGTTGTTCAGAGTTGCGGCTGAGTAAGCTTATATAGATAAAGAGTTCACATTACGAAGAGACGCAGCAGGGTGCTGGTCTCTTTTTTGGCGTGACCGGGTTAGAGAAAATAGGAGAATCCTTAAGTCAGCTGACATTGCAGAAAGTGTATAATTATATAAACATAGAATCTGCTAGGAAGGGCGGGGAGAGTCAGGATGGAACGGGAGATATTTAAGTTCAGCTGGACGGGCAGTGACGAGATGCATCTCGATAATCCGGTAACAGTTACATATAAGAGTACGGTGATCGGCCGTTACGGCGGGAACACAACAGCAGGTGCTGATAAGAATGAGGATGGTGCCTACGTATTAAATGAACCAGGCGGCAGCTGGGAATTCGTCATGCTCCTGGATGCCCATAATACTGCAGAAAGCGCGGAACTGATGATCCGCACAATCGACAGTGGAGCTGGTGAAATCATCAGACTTCTCTCGCTGCCGGTACATCAGGCGTTTCATGCGCTGGAGGAATTTCTGTTGTCTATTTTCAAGTCAGAGGATTTCATAAGGAAGTGCAGGCAGGTTACAGGGGAGACCGCGTGTCTGATTAGCGTGCGTATGGAGAATTACATCTGGTGGTTCTCTGTAGGAGATAATTCGCTGTATCTGCTTCATCCGGATCTGGCCGCCCGCGGGCAATATGTTTTGAACCAGCGCAATTACTATGAATGGATCGGATTCGTGAACACCTTCGACCAGCCGGTTGCCTGCTATTCTTCAGGAATCCGTGAGCTGCGGCAGGGCCATAACGTGATCGTGATGACTACGGACGGTATTTTGGAGGTTGGAGCAAGAGTACTTGAGGACCCGGACAGGCTTTATGTTGCTTTTACAGGTGAAGAGGATCTGGAGAAGTGTGTACAAGATGTATTGACAGATGTGCATCAGCAGTTAGGCCGGGACAGCGCTACAGTTGTTGCCTGGAGTTATGATAGTGGCAGGAATGGTGCGCTGCCTAGTGATTAGCTGTAAATTATGAAGGTGAATTTTATATTGAGAAGGTGATTATTATGAAGATTACTATGAGAGCAATTAGAGATTTCTGCGGGACTGACTTTTATAACCGGGGGAAGTCTTATTATGAACAGGGGTGTGTCCGCAGCCTTACCTTTTACCCGGACGATAGCAGCTATGAAGCACAGGTGAAGGGAAGGAAAGTATACGAGGTGAATATTTATATTTATGATCGTACCGATACCTTCAAAGCAGACTGTTCTTGTCCTGCCTATGAGAACTATGGCTGCTGTAAACATGTGGCGGCAACACTTATTGCTATACACATGCAGCAGATGAAGGAGCCTACCGATACACAAGCTGCTGCATCCAGACGCGTAAATAAGTCTAAATACAACCAGACCGAGCAGCTTATTTCTTCTTTTCAGAAATCGGTTCTTAACCGTGAGAGTGAGCCTGTGCTATTCGGTCATGTAGAGCCGCTGCAGTTTGAGTTCACGCTTAACGTTCATGGTGGTTACAATAGCAATCCGCGATTCTCCGTTGAAATGCGTGTGGGAATCAAACGTCTGTATGTAGTGTCCAAAATAAACGAGTTTCTAGAGCATTTCGAGCAGCGTAAGCCGTTATACTTCAAGAGTATATTTACCTTTGATTCTGAAAACCAGCACATTAATCCTGCGGATATGAAATTCCTTGAACTGCTGATTCTAATGAAGAACACTGAGAAAATTTATAGAAATGATCTCCCCAACTATTATAATAACTCCTTAAAGGATGGGAAAACAATTGTCGTCACCCCGCTGGCCTGGGACAAGCTTAAACTGCTTTTTCCGGAGGTGAATGTCATTATGGGGGGATCGGGGAACCCGGGGATTCGGGCTCAGCTTGCAGAAGAGGCACCTCCGCTTGAATTTACGATTGGACCAGGGAAAAAGCAGGACTATGTTCTGTCAGCTTCAGCACTGGATCATCTGATGCTGTTTCCGGACTACTCCACTATGATCATGAACGGGAAGATATATTCAATAAACAGTACTGTTATAAGTATGCTTTCACTATTAAAGCAGCAGTTTACGGCATCACAGAACATTGAGATTGCTCCCGGACAAATCGAATCGGTCGTTCAGCAGGTACTACCAGCCTTAAGAAAGCTAGGGAAAGTAAGGGTGGAACAGGCAGTAAGCGAGCAAATTGTGGAACCGGACATGCAGGCAAAGCTGTATCTGGATTATGTGGACGGCACATTGACGTTTCGGCTGGAATTTCATTATGACGAGATTATTATCAACCCGCTGGAAGAGAAACCTGATGACGCAGTCCGCGAGCAGAAGATCCTTATCAGAAATGTTCAGCAGGAAAATAAGATCATTGCTGTTCTGGATAATTCTCCACTCAGGCGGGAACGGCAGCACTGGGCTTCAGTAAGTGAGCTGGTCCTTTATGAGGCGCTATATGAGGTTATTCCAGTTCTGGAAGACTATGCAGAACTATTGGTTACCCCGGCTGTTCAGGGACTTGTGCTTGAGCGTAAATCTTATCCCAAAGTCAAAGCGAATTTAAATGAGGGCCTGGACTGGCTGGATATCTCTTTTGAGCTGGAGGGATTGGATGAACAGGAGACTGTTCGCGTCATGCAGGCTATTGTGGAGAAAAAGAAATATGTCCGGCTGAGCAGCGGGGCCTTTCTGTCCCTTGCAGATGAAAGCTTCAGCGAATTCGGCAATGTGGCCGAGCGGCTGAATCTAAAGCGGAAAGATCTGAAGCAATCCGTGATACGCCTGCCTTCCGTTCAAGCGCTGCAGCTTCCGGAGCGGGGGCAAGGGTTCAGGCATACGAAGTGGGGCAAGTCTCTCCGGGTATTCCTGGAGCAGCTGCGGGAACCGGACAGTCTGGAGTTCGAGCTGCCGGCTGAGCTGAAGCCTGTGCTCCGTGACTATCAGGCCAGAGGCTTCCAGTGGATGAAGACGTTGTCGAAGTTCAGATTCGGCGGGATTCTGGCGGATGATATGGGACTGGGCAAAACCATTCAGAGTATCGCTTATATCTGCTCCGAGCTGGCTGAGCTAGAGACTGAGATGCAGGTGAAAGCTCCGGTGCTGATTCTCTGTCCGGCATCCTTGACTTATAACTGGAGCAATGAGTTTGCTAAGTTTGCTCCGGAGGTTAAAGTGCTGGTGGCGGCAGGGCAGAAGGAGGAGCGCAGCGGACTGCTGGAGAGTAAAGCCATGGAGGAAGCGGATGTGATTATTACTTCGTACCCCCTGCTTCGGAGAGATATTGACCTGTATTCCGGCACCACCTTTCATGCGCTAATTCTGGATGAAGCCCAGGCGATCAAGAATTCAGCTTCCCAAACGGCCCAGGCCGTTAAATCTATTATGGCTGCGCGGAAGTTCGCTCTGACCGGAACACCGATTGAGAACTCGGTAGATGAGCTGGAGGCTATCTTCAGTACAGTATTCCCGTCGCTGTTCGCCGGACGATCGGCCTTTAAGGAGCTGCCTGCCGGACGCATCGCCAGTATCGTATCTCCCTTTATTTTGCGGCGGCTCAAAAAAGATGTGCTGGAGGAGCTGCCGGACCGCATCGATACCGTGCAGCGCACAGAACTGCTGGATGAGCAGAAGCAAGTGTATCTCGCATACTTATCCAGGCTCCGTGACGATACCGAACAGGATTTGCTAACCGAAGGCTACCAAAAGAGCCGGATGAAGATTCTGGCGGGAATCACCCGTCTGCGGCAGATCTGCTGCCATCCGTCATTGTTCATCGAGAATTATACGGGCGGCTCAGGCAAGCTGGAGCAATTGCTGGAAACCGTGCAGGAATGCCGCGATTCTGGTAAAAGGATGCTGGTGTTCTCGCAGTTTTCCAGCATGCTGCAGCTGATCCGGCAGAGCTTAGAGGATGCGGGAGTTCAGCCCTTTTATCTGGATGGCTCGACTCCGGCCAGGGAGCGGGTGGAGCTGTGCAGGCGTTTCAATGAAGGTGAAGGCGAAGTATTCCTGATCTCGCTCAAAGCAGGCGGAACGGGCCTTAATTTGACCGGCGCGGACACCGTTATTTTATATGACCTGTGGTGGAATCCGGCAGTAGAAGAGCAAGCCATCGGAAGAGCGCACTGGATGGGGCAACGGAATGTGGTGCAGGTGATCAGGCTTATCACAGAAGGCTCCATCGAGGAGAAGATTCTAGAGCTGCAGCAGCGCAAAAAGGATCTCATCGAAGAAGTCATCGAAGCTGGAGAGAACAAGACCACCCGGCTGTCGGAAGAGGATATCCGTGAGCTGCTTAGGATGTAGATGAGCCCGTATCTATTTTACCCGTACATGCACTTCTAGCCTGGGATCATAAGCACGATTGCGCTGCTGATCCAAGAACTGACGCTGCTGGTATCTTACGTAAGCCTGTAGAATGGTTGAAAACTCGGTCAACAACTCTGCCTCCAGCGCAGAAGAAAACGCACGGTTCAATGTTGGAAAGAGCTGTTAAGGGAGCTTGGCCTGCGTCGCCGCTTGCGTATACTGGCTGCGGTAATCGGTCGGGGAAATCCCTTCCAGCTTGCGGAACGCACGGATGAAAGAGTTCCGGTTGTTGAACCCGACCGAAGCCCAGATGTCCTGGATCGGCATGCTTGATTGGGCCAGCAGCTCCTTCGCTTTTCCAATCCGCAGCTCTTGCAAATACTGATGAAACGGACGCCCCAGTTCTTTTTTGAGCAACCGGGACATGTAATTGGAGGTCGTATGGAATTTGCCGGCCAGCAGCTCCAGATGAATATCCTCTTGATAATGCGTATCGATATATTCCTTGAAGACGAGGTACTCCTGCCGGTTGGCCTCCGGATTCAGGGTATCCATGATTGCAGTAAAGAAACGGGCGATGAACTCCGCTGCTCCATCCATTGACAGCGCCGCATCCGACAGGATCACCCGGATATAATCCCGGTAGACGACTTCGGACAAGGCGGCGTCCTTATGCTTCAGCACTTGGGAACCGATTACGAACAGCTGTAATAAAAGCTCCTTCAGCCCGATATCGCTAATTCCTCCGGGCGCCTTATCATTAAGGACCGTTCCCAGCAGCACAAACAGCTCCTCTTTTTTGGCCGAGCACAGCAAATTGAATATTTTTCTGCTGTCTTCCGGGGTGAGCAGCGTTGCCGCCGTCTGTGCTGCCCCGCTCCCTGAATAATGAATTCGTTCCTTCTGGGATGGGGAGGTTCGCCACATGGCCTTCATCGCATCCAGATAGGACTGCTGCAGCCCCTCGAATCCTCTATGAATCTGCCCGACTCCGACAGATAAGGTCCGAACCTCTTCAATGCTGCGGACACCGGCCTCCAGATATGCAAAATACGGCTCCAATTCCTTCTGGCGTTCGGCAAGCTGCGGAGCATTGGCCAACAAACCGAGTACATTGGTTTCTATTTCTACGATGATCCATTGTCTTGCCGCCGGCACATGGGATTTCATCATTTGCAGAATCCGCCTGCGCACCGCATTTTGTTCGGCTGCATTGTATTGCGAATGGAAGGACTCCGTGAACTTGATGCGGATCAAGGCCACGATAAAGGACGGATGCTCAAAGGCAAAGCCGCATTTATCCAGAAAATCCTCGACCTCCTGCTGATCGGGAAGACGCTTGAAGCGAAGAATGTTCACAAGCCACCGCTCCAGGGCAAGGGGATAAATGAACGACAATTTGTCGTTCAGACTGCTGACATCATCGAGCATCCTGTGGAATTCCCTGTCCAGCAGCTTGTATTCGTTGGAGGGAGGTCCGCCGGAGGTTCGCGGAAGCTTGACGATCAGAGACTGAATGGGCGCATACAGCCTTCTGCTGAGCAGGAAGGATATTACAATGGAGAGAATCATCGCAAGCATGGTTAACAAATTCCCCCAGAACTTCATCACCTTCATGCTGTCCTGAATATCCGCTACGGGCACAAGGGAAATCATATTCAGATTCTTGAAAACAAAGCGGGTATTCTTCTGGATGGCCAGCACCTCTTCCCCGTTAATTACCGTTTTGAGATTAGATTCTTCCCCGGTCTGGAATTTCTTAATGAATTGGCGGGTCTCCGCTTCCGGGCTGTCCATCTCTGTGGAAAAAATCACCTGCCTGTTGTCGTCCAAAACAAACAGTTTGCTGTTGGGGGTAAGCTTGAAGTCCAGAAGCAGCTGGACAATGGAATCGACCTTTACATTGATGACAAATAAATCGTTGGATTTATATTCGGCGATGGCCGTCTGCACAATAGGGAGAATATAGGCCCCGTTCTGTGAAGGCGATCTGGAGGGAGGGAGAATCTGGAACGGCCGCTGCTGGGAGCCGTAAGCCTGCCAGAAATCCTCACTGTACAGCTCCAGCCGGTGGCTTCTGCCGAAAAAATCGGCAGCGGAGTAGGTTCCCTGGTCGCTTATGATTAGAGCATCCCGCTTCTTGTATATAAAAACATTGTCCACATATTCGTTCATCAGCCGAATCCGTCCGAGTGAGCGAATGCTGTGGGAGACATATGAGTATTTGGCGTGATTATCCACGGTGAAATTCGAGGAAAAGACCTGCATGGTGGCCTCGTCCAGCGCCAGAAGATAATTAAAGCTGTAAATTTCGGTGAATACCTTGTCCAGCCTGTCGGCAATATTGTTCAGAACCGTGTTGTAATTCTCCTGCATCCGGGTCTCCAGATACCATAGATTGATCCGGTAGTTAATCAGATTAACCACCTGGGTCATGGATGCAAGAATTAGAAAGAAAAAGAAAAAGCGGTACAGGATGCTGCGGAATCTGCCTTTAATAAATGAAGCTACTCTCCCTCTCACTTGTGTCTCCCCCTCCAGGACTCCGGATATCTTTGGATCAATAATAGTAGAAAAAAACAATGAAAGGCTATATCTGTGGTAGATATAATAACATAAAAGGCTAAAATTGAGACATTTATAAAAAAAGTATGTCGAATAAAATATAATTATGTCATTAAGTATTACATATATTCACTTTTGTCTCTTTCGGGATGAGGATGAATGTTCTTTAATATGACATATAAACCACAAGGGGAGGTGATTTGATGAATCGGGTGATCGCAATGGGCAAGGTGCGGACGGCCACGATAAGAAGGGAGGGACGGATGAACAGAGTCAGGAGAATCATCAGGAAAAATATCCACTATTATATCCTGCTGCTTATACCGCTTCTATATATTCTGGTGTTCAGCTACGGGCCGATTATCGGCAATGTCCTAGCCTTTCGCAAGTATGTTCCGGGAGGTTCCATCTACGGGGAGGAATGGGTAGGGCTTCGCTATTTCAAAATGTTTCTCGGAGAGGCGAGCTTCTGGAGAGCCTTCCACAACACCTGGCTGCTGAATATTTACCATTTAGTATTCACCGTTCCGGTATCGATCCTGTTCGCCTTGATTATGAATGAGATCCATTCCGTCAGGATGAGAAATATAGTGCAGACAATCTCCTATCTGCCGAATTTCTTCTCGATTGTCGTCGTTGTAGGCTTAATGACAGAGCTGCTGTCGCCAACTTACGGGTTGGTCAACGAGCTGCTCGGCCAGCTCGGCATTTCGCCTATTTTCTTTCTGAACAACGCAGATTGGTTCCGCACCTTGTATATCTCCTCGGAGATCTGGCAGTTCACAGGCTGGAATTCCATCATATTCTTTGCAGCCATCACCTCGATCGACAAGCAGCTGTATGAGGCGGCGGATATGGACGGCGCGGGAAGATTGCAGAAAATATGGCATGTGACCCTGCCGCAGATTATGCCGACCATTGTTGTCGTGTATATTATGTCCCTGGGGCATTTGATGAGCGTTGCCTTTGAGAAGGTCCTCCTCATGTATACGCCAAGCAATTCGGAACGAAGCGATGTCATTGAGACGCTCGTCTACCGCATCGGCATTCAGGGAACCAATTACAGCTACTCTACGGCCATCAGCTTATTCAGCGGTCTCCTGGGACTTCTGATCGTGGTTGCGGCCAATTATCTCTCCAAGAAATATACCCGGTATTCTTTATACTGATCCGGAAGGAAGGAGTCTGTTATGCGTCATGCTGCATCCCTTGAGGAACGGATATTCAAGCTGTTTATCGCTTTGTTCGCCATAACGGTAACAGGTATGGTCTTGCTGCCGTTTGTCCATCTGCTGGCAGTCTCGTTCAGCAGCTCCGCAGCCAATGCCAGCGGGAAGGTAATGTTCCGTCCGATCGGGTTTCATACAGTGGCCTATCAATTTATCCTGACCCACCGGGATATTCTTACCGGATTCCGCAACTCTATCCTGCAGACCTCGGTCGGAACGGCGATCAGCCTCCTTTTGATGACAATGTGCGCCTATCCGCTATCCAAAAAGATTGAAGGACAGCCCTTTTTCGTCTGGCTGATTATGCTTACCATGCTTTTCCATGGCGGCATGATCCCTACGTATATGATGATTAAGGGATTGGGGCTGCTGGATACTATCTGGGCTGTCATTCTGCCCTTCTGTATTACCCCCTATTACTTAATGCTGATGATGAATTTCTTTCGGCAATTTCCTGAAGCTATTGAGGAGGCGGCCCTTATCGACGGATTGAATCCGATTCAAATTCTGTTTCGGATTGTGCTGCCCTTGTCGAAACCGATCCTGGTGACGATGGCCCTGTTCATGATGGTGTTCTACTGGAATAACTGGTTCAGCTCGCTGATTTATTTGAACCGGACGAGCATGTATCCCATTATGCTGATTGTCCGCAATATTCTGGAGGGGCAGCAGCTGATTAATGGCGGGGTAGGAGGGAAGGAAGCGACCAAATATCTCTCTTCCGCAGCGCTGAAGGCAGCCTCCATTATGGTGACATCGCTGCCGATTTTCTGCCTGCTGCCGTTTACCCAAAGATACTTTACAAAAGGAGCCTTAATCGGAGCGGTTAAGGGTTGAGTTCGGCAAGAGAAGGCCCATAGGAAAAGGAGAGAAGCATATGAAACGACTCATGGGAGTGCAGAGCTTCGGAAGATGGAAGAAAACAGGGACCGCGTTGCTGGTTGTTCTGTCTGCATTGACTGCCTGCTCGAACGGAGGGGACTCCGCAAGCACACAGGATCAGAAGGCGGGGGCCGAGGGCGGGGGGCCGGCAACATTATCCATGCTGCTGGCAGACGGCGGAGTTCCGTTCAGCAAGGATTGGCCGACCTTGGTCGAACTGGAGAATAGAACGAATGTGAAGCTGGATGTCCAGGCGGTCCCTTCCGATTATCAGAGCAAAGCCAAGATCGTGTTAAGCTCGGACAAAATCCCCGATATGGTGACGAGTGTGCAGCAGCCTACAGTTCTGGAGATGAGCGAAACCGGGGTGCTGCTCCCGGTCAGTGATTATCTGGACAGGCTTCCACATCTCAAGAGCCGGATTGAAGAGTTCCGGATTGAAAAGGAGCTGGACAACTGGAGAGGCACAGACGGCAAGCTGTATGTCTTTCCGTTCATGAAGGATTATGCCAACTATAACCGTTCGCCGCTGATCCGTTCGGATCTATTGGAGCAGAACGGGCTTCAGGCGCCGGCGAATACGGATGAGCTGTACACGCTTTTGAAAAAATTAAAAGAGCTTTATCCGGACAGCTATCCTCTGACCGGAACCAGTGCAGAGGACCTGCGGACCATGTTCGGCACGGCCTGGGGAGTCGATGCGAACTACAAGGGCTTTATCTTTGACGAAGCTGCGGGGCAATATGAGTATTTATTTACCAGCGACAAGTACAAGGCTTATCTCACCTACCTGAACCGGCTGATCGATGAAGGGCTGGCTGATCCGGAAATGTTCACATCCACCAGTGATCAGCTGATGCAAAAAGTATCGACAGGCAAGAGCTTTGTCTATTTCTACTGGAATGGCGAGCACAAGAGCGCGATCAATCTGCTGGGCAAGGAAAACAGCGGACCGGAATTCGAAATTTCCATGCTTGAGCCTATCGCTGGTCCGGCGGGCAAAAAAATGCTGGTCGGTGACCGTATTTCGAACGGGATGGTGATTCCGGCCTCGGCAGCGGACAAGCCGTATTTCAATGAGCTGTTGAATTTCATTGATTATCTCTACTCTGACGAAGGTATCGATTTGCTGACCTGGGGAATCGAAGGGGAGACATATACGGCGGTCAATGGGGAGAAGCAATTTACCGAAGAGATGCTGCATAAAGACAATCTGAACCGGGCCCTGTGGGAAATCGGCGCCGCCAATGGCTCCTACGTGATGCTCTGGCCGTACAAGTGGTTTGCGGCAGTGCTGGGCGATCCGGATTTTGAGACAATGACGGAAGTCGCCAACAGCGAGAACTGGTTCGCGGATGTGACCAAAGTGCCTTCGCTATCCTCGGCGCAGCGGGAGGAAGAGAATTTGATCTACGCTTCGGTCAATGACTATTTTGCCAAAATGACGGAGCAGTTCGTATATGGCACCCAATCCATAGAGAGTGATTGGAATGCTTATGTGAAGGAAATGAACTCCATGGGAGTCGACAAGCTGAAGAAGATGTACAACGATTCGCTGCACGAATAAGAATGCCCAAAGGAGAGCTGATGATGATAGCCAACGAAACGGAGCGAAGAATAGCCATTCTCCAGACAACTCTGGTCAACCGGGGGATAGGCGCGCTGGTTGCTTTTGCCAATGGCACACGCGAGGGTGCCGGCACGGTGAGGTATCTGACCGGTTGGATGCCGTTTAATTCTGAGGTATTTCTGGTGGTTCCGGCCAAGGGGAGAGCGGTTGTTGTATCCGCCGACAAGAACAGGGCGCGGGCGTTCCGGATGCGGTTCGGCGCAGCGGGCGAGGTTGTGAAAACAACGGATTTGTACGGTTCTCTGCAAGAGGTGCTCTCGCGGCTGGTTCCTGCCGGCACAGTGGTGGCCTATACTGGGGACGCCGACTTTACGGTTAAGCAATCGGCAGAATTCTTTGCCTTGCTGAGTGAATACGACAGGCTGGACGGAAACGCTATTGTGAATGTCCAGCGGCTTGAACGCACGCCGTATGAAGCCGGCAAACACCGCAAAGCGACTGAAATCGCCGATAAGCTGGTGGCCCATGCCATGGGCATCGCTTCGGTGAAGGGAATCACCGGGGCGGAGATTATGGCAGAGGTCGAATATCTTGGGAGAAGGCTGGGGGCGGACTCGTCCTCCTGCTGGCTGGCCATCGGCGAACGTCCGCCGGAAACCTATTTTGAGCTGTTTGAGCTGGTCGAGCCGGTCGGTCCCCATTCCAGGGTGCAGATCGGAACGACGGTATGCCTGGACGGATACTACTCCCAGGTGCTGCGGATGGGAATGTTCAGTGAGCCTTCGCCCGAGCTGCAGAGCACTTCTGCCGCGATTATCCAAATGCAGGATGCCGCTCTGGCCAAAATGGTGCCGGGGACACCCGTTCATGAGCTTGTCGATGTGCTCGAAGAGATGATCGATGCCCACTGTTCATATACAAGGACAACCGATCCCTTCCGTTTCCAGTCGATACACGGTATGGGCAACAGCTACAGTGAGCCTGGCGTCGCGCCTTTTCTGAATGCGGGCCGGGATAAATCGCTGGATGCCGGTTCGCCGCCGGTGCGGGAACACATGGTCTTTGAGGTGCATCCCAATTTCACGATGCCCGAGCTGGGACATGTCTGTCACGGGGATACAGCCGTCGTGGGGAAGAACGGGGGAGCCTGGCTGTCGAAGACGCCGCGGGGCATTTATCGCCTGTCATAAAATCATAACCGAGGGGGACATAAGATATGCGCATTGGTGCCGATGGGAAATATCTGCCGGGAGGGCAAAATCTGAATCCGGTAGAGAAGCTTGAATATGCCCATAGTCTGGGCCTAGAGGGATTATTCTTCCGTACCATTCTTGATATCAGCCCCAAGCTGGACCGCCTGCAAATCGGGGCCGTGCAGCAGAAAGCGCAGGAGCTCGGCCTGTATTTGGAGGCTGGGCTTGGCCGGGTGAACCCCTATACGAATCCTGAAACGCCGGAGCTGCGGGCGGCCGGCGACGGGGATGTCCTGCTGGGCTTCCGCCGGATGATGGAGGCCGCAGCGGCGGTGGATATCCGGGAGCTGTGGATTTCCACCGGGGGGGCCAAGCCCTATAAGGGGAAATTCGGGACCGATAGGTTCCGTACCGATGTGCTCTGGGAGGAGCAATTGGAAGCGACGCTGCGGCTGCTGCTGAAGCTGAAGCCCATTGCCCTCGACCTGGGGCTTCATCTGAATATGGAAACCCATGAAGAAATCACTTCCTATGAAATTGTGCGCCTGATTGAAGCCGTCGGGTCCGAAGTGATGGGTGTTGTTTTTGACACAGCCAATGTGATGATCCGCGGGGAGCATCCGGTACTCGCGGCCAAACGCCTCGCTCCCTATGTCCGCCAGTCGCATATCAAGGATGCTTACCTTGAATTGACCGACGGCGGTGTGTATCAGCGCGCAATGCCGGGCGAAGGGAACGGTGCGGTAGATTTCCGCGCAGTACTCACGGAGCTGAACCGCTATAACCCGGATGTGACGTTATCCTTCGAGGCCCAGGTCTCGCGGAATGGCCGGATACCCGGAGAACCGATGCTTATTGAAATCTATGATCCGGAGTGGATTCAGGGGCATCCGGATCTGACGCGGGAGGATTATGCGGCTTATTATGAGCTGGCAAGGAATTATACGGAGGGGATACGCAGCGGAGAGTTCAAGAGCTGGCAGACGCTGAATGCGGAACGGTTTGAAGAGGAGGAGGCTGTTCAAGCGGTGGTTTCCTCCCGTATTTATATGGACAGGCTCTGCCGGGAGCTGGGGATCAAGCGTGAAGGGGTTTCTTCCCATGTCTAGGATTCCTTCCGGCCGCAAGGGGATATTCACCAAAGAGTTGCCAGGTCCGTCCACTCCGTTCAGAGAGGCGGTTATGGAAGCAGAAAGCCATGGAATCGGCGGCCTGTATCTGGGTTCTCCGCGCAGCATCAGCCCGGAGCTGAATCCTGCCGAGCTGGCGGAGGCCGGGCAGTTCGCCGGGAGCCGGGGGGTGACCCTGGGCATTTCTGCCGGGATGCTCAATCCTTATCAGCCCGGGCGTTCGGAGGAGGCGCTTGCGGCGGGCAGCGGAGATTGGGCCCTGGGGCTGCTCAGGCTGATCGAAGCTGCACGGTGCCTGGGCCAGCGGGAGGTGATGCTGGTCATCGGCACGGAATACGACCGCTTCAACCGCTCGGTAGAGTGGGGGGAGCAGCTCAAGGCGGTCGTAGGCTTCCTGCGGCGGATCACCCCGGATGTCCGCTCCCTCGGCTCACGCATTCTGATCAAAACCCATCAGGAAATCACATCATGGGAGGTGATCCGGCTGCTGGACAGCCTCGATCCTGAACTGTTCGCAGCCGCATTCGATCCCGTGAATCTGATCGTGCGGATGGAGAATCCGCTGGCGGCGGCGGAACGGCTGGCCGGCCGCATAGGCCAGGTTCACCTCGATGACGCGCGGCTGCAATGGAGGGGAAGCGGGCTGGCCCGGGCCTTGTGTCCGATAGGAAGCGGCTGCATCCGCTGGCCGGAGCTCATTATGAAGGTCCGGGCAAGCGATCCCGATGCCTGGTACTGGGGGGAGCTTCATCAAGCCGAACTGGTGATGCCCTTCCTGTCGCCGGGCTGGTTCACTGACCATCCCGATATCATGCTGGAGGAAGTATCGTCTTGGCTTGGCGGCGCACAGCCGCTGACCGCAGCTCCTGAATCTCTTGTCGGCTCAAGAGCCGGTCGGGTAGACGCCCTGTTGGCATTTCTTGATTATCACTGATAAATGAACTGAGTGTAAGCCAGCTCCGGTCCGCTTTATTCGGTGACCGTGGCTGGCTTTGCTTTACTGCAGGCTGACTGCTGTATTCGTGGCCGGGTTCCCTTTGGAAATGAGTTTAAGGGGAAGCGCTCCTTAGCCCGTACCTATTTCTCGCGTACATGCACTTCTAGGCATCTACCCACATACAATAAAAGGACCATGAACCCGTAGTTCTCAACTACAGATCGGTTTCATTGTACATGTACGGGAGGTGTCCCAAGTTGCCAGGAATCATAAGCACGATTGCGCTGCTGATCAAAGAACTGACGCTGCTGGTATCTTACGTAAGGAACAATGCTTTTCCCCAGCCTCTATCGGAGCAGGATGAGAGCAAATACTTAGGGATGATGGCCGAGGGGGACGCCAAAGCTCGAAATTTGCTAATTGAGCATAATCTGCGGCTCGTTGCCCATATAGTGAAAAAATTCGATAACACGGGTGAAGATATGGAGGATCTAATCTCCATTGGTACGATCGGGCTGATCAAAGCGATTGAGAGTTATCGCCCTAACAAAGGAACGAAACTCGCCACTTTTGCGGCCCGATGTATTGAAAACGAAATCCTGATGCACTTGCGTTCGTTGAAAAAGACACGTAAGGACGTGTCCCTGCACGATCCGATTGGGACAGACAAGGAAGGCAACGAGATTACGCTGATCGATATCCTCGGTTCCGAGGCGGATGATGTGATTAAAGAGGTGGATCTGAAGATCGAGAAGAGCAAAATTTACCGTAATCTCGACATTCTGGACGAGAGGGAGAAGGAAGTCGTGGTAGGGCGGTTTGGTTTAGATACCGGCGGGGAAGAACGAACACAGCGGGAGATCGCGAAGGATCTGGGGATCTCGCGGAGTTATGTGTCGCGGATAGAGAAAAGGGCGCTCATGAAGTTGTATCATGAGTTTTATAAGGCGAAAAGGTAAACTCATAATCACAAGGTAATATCCGTTAACAATAGAGCATTTATAAAGCAACTTGTCTGCGGATGAGTTGCTTTTTGTTTTTCAAACTTAATTTTGAATAGGTTTTGTTTTACGAATATATCGTCCTGGAGATACCCCTTCTGACTTAGTAAATTGTTTGGTGAATGAATATATATCCCCGTAACCAAGACTAACGGCTACGTGTTTGATGGGAAGTCCAGATAGCAGCATCATTTTTGCCTGTCTCATTAAATGTTCAGTGTGATATCGCTTAGGGGAAATCCCCGTAGTATCTTTAAAAAATTTCCGAAAGTTCTCGTAGCCCATATTCACGGCAGATGCCACTTCCTGAATATCAAAGTGAATATCATTGGAAACACTAATAAGCTCGCAGGCTTTTGTTATTTTACTTTCATTTTCATTGCTATGAGCATTATGAATGCTACTGTGTAATCTGATAATCAAATCCTGAGACTTCAATAGCAGGGAGGGAAGACTTTCATCTGTTGCACTTTTCAAGGCTTTCAGCAAGGAAACAAAATCAAAGAAAAAATCATTCGTATGCTGTGTCGATTGAACTACCTTATCGGAATTAATAATTCCAAGTGTCTTTAAGTATGAATAGACAGGATACCCGACACTGATATAAAACTCGATCCAATTACCATCTGGTTCAATTGCAGTAGAGTGCAAACGTTCAGGTAAACGTTGAACAAGATCACCTGCTTGCATATGAGTAACGGTACCGTCCGTAGAAATAAACGTTCCACTGCCTTGCAATACTACAAAGCAGCTGTAATATCCTATCTTAAAATCATATTGAGAACGCTCTGCTGATCTTTTCCGCATAAAGCCGCAAGATAAAATACCCTGATTAAAATCTTTGCCGATACATCGGTAGATTACATCATTTTCATTAATGTCTTCAAAATTCATATATTCACACTCCTACCAAAATGGATAAATGAAATACCATACTCAACATTTAATATAAGGGATTTTCCTTATATTATAAGGGTATCTACATTGAAGGATCAACCAATTAGAACAATGGATGGGAGTGTTATTTAAGCCAATGAAGCCGAACAGAGATTGGGAAAATCAATATGTTACTCAAAAAAACCGTTATCCCATGCATGAGCCCTACGGAGTATACGAAACCGTTGAACAGGCTTTAAGTGGAGACCGGAGAAAGTCTAAATACGTAAATAGCCTGAATGGAATGTGGAAGTTTAAATGGTTTGGGTCTCCCGATGAAGTAACGAATGAATTCTATAGTCCTGAACATGATGTTTCCCATTGGGATAATATTCCTGTTCCTTCCAATTGGGAGCTTTCGGGGTATGGAAAACCTGTATACACCAATATGTTGTATCCCTTTGTTCAAAAAGGGGAGGGTTCACATCACGAAATTCAACTCAAGAATAATGAATACATTTTGAATCCGCCTCATGTGCCAGATAGTAACCTTACCGGTTGTTACGTCCGAACGTTTGAAGTTGACGAACATTTTAACGAAAGGGATATATTTATCGATTTTGGAGGTGTAGAATCGTGTTTTTATCTTTGGTTAAACGGCAAACTGGTTGGTTATTCTCAGGACAGTAAGCTTAACGCTTCTTTTGATATCACTGATTACATTCAAAAGGGACAAAACCGTATAGCTGTTCAGGTTATGCGGTTTGGAGCCGGTACTTATCTGGAGGATCAGGATTACTGGCATCTCTCGGGGATCTACAGAGATGTTCTCATTTATGCAAAACCACAGATGCGCATCCATGATTATAAGATCGAAACCCTCTTTTCAGGTAATTACAACAATGCCGAATTATCCGTGACGGTTGTACCTAATAATCAAGCGAATCGTTATGGTGAGGCCCATGTGCGGTTGTCCCTGTATGATAGCGATCAGAAATTGGTTACTGAGTTTGAAACGCCAAAGTTTGCGGATTGTGGATTCTATCTGCAAGAAAAATATGTAGCAAAGGTTACTAAAACCATTTCAAATCCTCACTTGTGGAGCGACGAGAACCCTTATCTCTATAAATTGGTGTTAGAAATGATTGATTTTTCTGGAAATGTAGTTGATATTGAGAGCGCGAATGTCGGCTTCCGTGAAGTGAAGATCGATCGAAAAGGCATCCTGAGAATTAATGGGAAGCGTCTCATTATACGGGGAACCAATCTTCACGCCTTTTGTCCTGAAACAGGACGAGCCGTAACAACAGAATATATGCGTGAGCAAATCAAGGTCATGAAATCGCTGAATATCAATGCGGTAAGAACAAGTCACTATCCCCACGCAATCGAATGGTATGACCTGTGTGATGAACTGGGTATTTACCTGGTAGATGAAGCGAATATTGAAACACACGGTCTTGGCGGCCAGTTAAGCGCGTCCCCCGAATGGACACATGCGTATATGGAACGGGCTACACGGATGGTTCTGAGAGATAAAAATCATCCATCCATTATTCTCTGGTCTCTGGGTAATGAATCCGGTTATGGAGCGAATCATGCTGCGATGTACGGCTGGATTAAGGAGTATGACAAAACAAGGTATGTTCAGTATGAATCTATGAGTCCTCCGGCAAATATCTCCGATATTGTGGCGCCTATGTACCCTCAGAAAGATTGGATTCTGGATGTCATGGCTGAAAGCGAAGATTTGCGTCCTTTTATTATGTGTGAATATGCGTACGCGAAAAGTAACAGTAACGGAAACTTTAAGGAATTTTGGGATCTCATTCATAAATTCCCGCGGTTTCAAGGAGGATTTATTTGGGATTTTCAGGATAAAGCGCTTGTTAAGCATGATAAAGACGGAAATAAAAAGTATGTCTATGGCGGGGCATTCCAGGAAGAAGTTACTGATCCTGCTCCTGATATGTGCCTGAATGGTATTGTTTTCCCTGATCTCACTCTCAAGCCGGCTGCGAATGAAATAAAAAATGTTCAATCTCCTATCCAAATGGATTACATGCCTGGGAATGATGGCTATCGAATTTATAATCATTACACGCATCGGGATTTAAGCCATTTGAATATGGTTTGGGAGCTGGTTTGCGATGGAAATGTGATTGAAAGCGGTAGTTTGCCTAGATATCACACAGCACCCGGATCCGTTGATAAGCTTCAAGCGCCATACGATTCGTCTAAAGTCTCCGGTGAAGCTTTTCTTAATTTCTATGCTTATTTGGACGAGGACACCTTTTATTCTAATAAGGGAGCCTGTATTTATGCATGCCAGATAGAGATTAAAGATTCTGTTAATAAAGTGCATACCGGAGATATAGAAAATGATAGTTTGAAGTATGATGAAACGACAAATGAAATTCATATTTATAATGAAAATACAACGGTTCTTTTCTCGAAAGAAACCGCAGAGTTCATTTCTGTAAAATACAATAACCAGAATTATTTCACGGGAGGAACAAATAACTTCTATCGCCCTCCAACAGGAATTGATGCAGGTATTCATCTTGAATCGTCCAATTATGCAGATGAATGGAAAGCACTCGGGCTCCATTCCAATCAAAAAGAAATCAAGAATATTCGGGTATTTGCAGCACCAGCTGCTGTTATCATTCAAGTTCATTGTATATATCATGGATGCATTGAAACAAAAACCAATTATACCGTCGGCGGCAAAGGTATAGAAATCACAAATACAGTTGTGAACAATGCCAAGGTCGACACCCTCCCGAGAATTGGGCTTAGCTTTAAGTTCTCTGATGCTTGGAAGAATGTGAAATGGTATGGTCGTGGGCCATGGGAAAACTACGCGGATCGTAAATCTGCCGCATTCGTTGGAGTATATGAAAGCACTGTAGAACAGCAGCACGTACCCTATATCTTACCGGTAGAATGCGGTGGTAAGGAGGATGTCCGGTATTTATATTTGTCATCCAAAGAACAAGAAGTAAAAGTATCGGCAGCGGGACATTTCCATTTTGATATTCATGGGCACAGTATTGAGCAATATGACAACGCCGCCTATGAAGACGAGCTGGGAAATTCAGATTCTGTTTTTCTTAATATTGATTACAAACATGCAGGTCTTGGCGGAGATACCGGCTGGACCAGAAATATTCACGATCCATATAAAATTAAGAAAGGTATCTATGTTTACACGGTAACTATAGAAATCATTTCTTAAGAAAAACTAATATATAGGATAATAGCCTGTAGAGATGAGAGAATAACGTCTCATTCCTGCAGGTTATTTATGTTTCTATATCATGAACAAATTTTGGGTATCATCGTAGAGCATTCTACTTTCCGCTATACTTATCTAAGTAGCTTGAATATGCCATTAAAGAGCTTCAGATAGGAGGCAAAAGTGCAAACTTCAGATGATATCCTTTCGTTTATAAGCCGAAATTATTTGAAAAAAGATGAGCAACTGGAGATGCCAACAATAATAAGTGATGATTCTCTTATTGATATAAATATTGTAAAAAGGACTGCCCGTACGCTACGAAGAGTAGGGATCATTACAATGGCATGGCAGTATGGCTTAAGTGCTCAAGAAACTCCGGAGCAGCTGCTGTTACGCTGGACAGTGGGGAAGCGCGCCTATTAGAAGACAATCAACAAACTTTTGACTGGCTGAGAAAGGGATGGATTGTGAAGGAGGTCCGTTTCAAGCAAGATGGGAAATCGGTAGACCGGATATATTACCGTATGGGGTATTTATTATATGTTCAATTGATAAATAAGCAAAAAGACGCAGAACGGGATGTAATAGATCAATTTACGTTATATCAGTCAGAAGCTGCCCGGAGAATGGAAGAAATCATGCGTGTACCGGGCGAACGATTGCTTCAGTTAAAGGGTTTGACAGTATTCTTAGCGGATAGTTTAGCGTGGAGTCTTAGTACTCTGAAGGATCAGGCTGTTTTCCCTGCGAATTGGAGTGTATCCAAACGAATCCATTCATTACACTTTTTACTGGCTTTTAGCATGATATCCTGTACCAAAGATAGTTTTGACTGGAAAGAAATTGGCGCGCAGTATTATCCGGGTATCGGAGGCTCCAAGGCATTTGATCTGTCTAAAATAGAGTTTCTTAACATTCTAGAGACGATAAGCGGTCAGCCAGCGGAAGCATTAGGAATGATAAGCGGAGGGCAGATTACTCCCATCTATTTCGCTGGCACGCTTGAAGGGAAATGGTCAAATTTCCAGGCAGGTCCTGTTCATGCCTTAACAAATGTTTCAGTTTCCCAAGACCAGTATTCAACCGCAGCAACAACGCTATGGTTAGTTGAGAACCGGGCTGTTTTGACGCGAATATCAGCAGAACCTCTTTTCTTGCAGGAGACTAATTCTTTAATCGTATGCGTAGACGGCCATCTGCGGAGTGTGCACCGGTATTTTATCAGACAATTAATGAATAGTAGCTCAATCGACCAAGTGATCTTGTGGAGTGATTATGATGAGGCGGGGCTGCAAATTGCAAGGGAAATATATCAGTCACTTAGGGGACATAATGTGCGGCATAAATGGGTCTGTCCTGATCACTCCATAATAACAAGTTGGCCGGATTATCAACAGCACATGGGGATTTTGCTGCAATATATGAAGTCTGAACAAGAGATTGTGTTAGGGGAGGCAGAGGATTGGAGAAGATGGATCAACCATTAATTTCGATATTTCAGACGAACGAATCCAAACCGGAAATGCATCAGGCCTTAAGGGATATTGCACTATTATCAGGAGTGCTGAATGATCTTAACTCACAAAACTTTCTGCAAACACCTATCGAAATATTACGGTTCTTACGTATTATTCAACTGATCAATGAGGAGGCCTTGGGACTGGATGAACCGATTGAGAACGTAGATACACTGTATTTTCGTTACCGGAACCGCTATAAGGACCTTGACCCGCCAAGCAAGAAAAAGGTTGAACAGATTGTAAATGTCCTGGTGAAGTATAACTGGATATCCAAACAAACAAGGCAGCTAAAAATGCGTGATGTAGGGAAGCGGATGATGGATACGCTCATACGACTTGCCAATGATTCTTTAGCCTATTACATGCATGATGATATTGGCCGATCGTTATTCCAGGCCAGACGGGATGCCGAGCTTAGCGAAGCCTATGATGATCATGGCATTTCCGGCGGCAACAAAATAGCCAGTATGATTCGTAATGTGGAAAATGCTATACAACTGATGAAAGAACGTGAATTAGAAATGCTGGCCGACCGTAATGCACTGCCTCAGTTAGAGATCATCCATCAGTTGATGCAGGAGCTTGAAATAAAGCTGACGGAGCGTTTCCGTCAATTTCATACGTTAGAGGACAGTCTTGTGCTCAGTCATTTAATGCAGGCAGGAACTTCTGCACTTGCCGATGGCACGAATCTGAGTATGGGAATGATTAATAAATATCTCAAATTTACGATGATGAAGCAAACGATGCTCTTGTCCTCGATTAATCCGGAAAAAGTCAGGATGTTCATTACACAAATGTATGACCCGCCTCAAGAATCAGATATTCCTAATGCTCATCAGATTATGAGCTTTATGGAGCAGAATGAATACGAGGGGGAGTCCATGGATGGTCTGTGGATGCCTGTTAAATTCGCCGCTTCGCTGTCCGGTGTAGCCATTAGTGAAGCTATTCAATATCTGGAGGACTATGAGCCGCTAGTGGACAGGATGCAGGAAGATATCCAGGACACCCAATATATCCATGAGGAAATTGATATTACACAATTAGAGGATATGATGGGAGATTCAGAGTGGTTGCTGACTAAATCTATGATTGAGACGGACGCCATTGAACTATTCATGCAGGAAGTGGAGCAAGCTCCGCTAGAGACGGTAATCATTGAAGCAACATCTGCGGAGTGGGGCGATGCGATTAATGCACTTACGGCGTTATCTGCGTTAGTAGGCAGCAAGAAGTTGACGATGGAAGAAGCTGCAGAGAATTCAGAATTCCAGGCCCCGCTATACGACAAAGAATGGGACTGGATGAATCCGGAGGATATTAATCAAGTAGTTAAACATAACAAATCTTCAATGAACATGCAGAAAAGGAGTGACGATGAGCTTGACGGATGAATTAAATGTAAATCCGCTTAATGTCATGCAGGCAATCAAAGGCATGCTGACCGAGGCGGAAGAGATCGTGTTTATGAATCTTTTATTCTCATCCTCTGCAACAATACGTGTGGGCAATTTCGGCTTATCCCGGCGCGAGGTGGAGAAGCAATTAAAGATCTCTGATGATGGCGAACAGTTCAATTCGTTTTTAATACGGGTGAATCAGGCGGTAAGCCGGTATTTTAAAGTAATCTATGATGTGAAAAGAGATCAGGTGATCGTGATGATGCGGGTTCCTGCCCGATCGGCACGTAGTACGTTGTCCAAAGAAAGTCTGGCCATTCTCTTGTTTATCTTTTATCAGCAAGAAGTGTTGCAGCATGAGTTCACGCTATTCGATCAGTTGCTAAATGCTCTTGGACATGAGACAACAAAGGCAAATCAGCGTTTGATTCTAAATATTGACCAATTAAAAAAAATCGGGGCACTCGAAGAATATGATACAAATTCAAATGAGAAGGCGTATACCATCACTGGAATTGGTGCTAATATGTTCTCGGATTCCTTTCTGCGGCGTACGGTTGAATTTAGTCAATCCAATCAATTAAACAAAGAGGAAGTTCTGAAGTTTTTCAAAAGATATAATCTGTATCAGGAAGGAACTGACGAAGAATAATGATACCTTGGAAAATGTGGTTTACTGGCATTCGGGATTATCAGCCAACGATGATGGACTTGTCAGGAAAAGAATCACATATCTTGATCACCGGCCCTAATGGAGCAGGGAAATCTACCATAACGTACTGCATGGGGGTTGTTTTGTATTCTTCCAAGGTAGATATAGATGGTCTGAAATCCCGCAATCTCCTTCCGGATGATACGTGGAAAGCTCATATTCGGCTATTGTTTAAGAACGAGGGAAGTATGCGCATTGATGCCCCTGCTTTTATCGAATTCTCGATTTATATTCTGCAGGAACCGGGACAGCCCGCGAAGAAGGAATTTATCATTCAATCGGGGGATGATCCGGAGCAATGGGATGAGACTATTAAGTATACTTCCGGTGACCGTCAATACAATTTCACTACGTACAAGAAGGACCTCCAGTACAAATACAAAATTGATCCCGATCTGTTCTACCTGATTTGGTATCAGCAGGAGGTCAATCAATTCGCGGTCATGGACCCGCAGGAGCGGTTTCGTATTTTTGCTGAAATGCATGGCATTGATCAGGTACAGCACAACTGGGAAGAAAGTATGGAGAAGTTGAAGGAAGTACAGGAGAGTCTAAGAACAGCGGATATAAACGTGGCCAATAAAAAGCAATGGCTTGGGATGGCGAAGGTAGCGCTGGAACGATATGAGGATAATCGCAAGCGCCTTGTAGAAGGAGGCCGGATGTACGCTGGAGCACTGCTGAAATTAGAAAGCTTTTACAAGCAGGAACAACAGCATTTAGTAGCGAAGCAAGAACAATTGCTCGTGGACCAGGAAGCAGCGAAGGATAGCCTTGACCTATTGCAGGAACAAGCCGAACGGATTAATTATGAGCTGTCGCAGGTCCAAACAGAAAATGAGCGGATTAATGAGGAAATCATTGTATTGCAGGAGAAGCTATCTGTTGTAAACAATGAAATAAATGACACCACGAACGTTATTAATGAATTGAACAACCAGCTGAAGGAGCTGAATCAAGAAAAGTCTGGAATTACGCGGACTGAAGAAGAGGTACAGGGGCAGCTCGCGGCCATCACTTTACAGCTTCAAGCGTTGAATAATGACACAGGGAAAGCCGAAGCTGACATTCAGGGATCTGAGGCTGTTATAGAAGACTTAATGAATTCAAGCTATATTCTGCATGCGCAGATTCAGCAGGATAAGGCACTGGAGTATGAACACCAGGGTCGGTTATGGCAATATCACAGCAGTTATGATGTGAATAAGAATATTGCAGCATTAGAGCAAAGAATTGGCGATTTCAAGCATGAGCAGGACAGGAAAGTGAAGCTGCTTCAGGAATTAACAGAAGAGGGACTTCAGCTTGAGCATAATAGATTATGGTCGGACCGCCAAAGAGAATCACTTGCGCTATTTCAAGCGAATGGGGTGCGTGCTTATACTTTAAATGAGCTGGTTGAATTAGACGAGTCCGCCCGGCCGGCAGCAGAGGAGCAATTCGAAGCTATTAAATATACAGTGTTTTTTGATGGTATGCATGTACAGGCTCCGAATGATTTGTATCATGTTCCTCTGCGGAGTATCGTGCCGGATCGATCGGTTACTGACATTGAGGAGCTTCAGATTCATGTGAAAAAAGGCATCAGAGATGATGTGTTTCCGCATGCAGTTAAAGCTCTATGGTGGGTAGAGCAATTCTATCAGGCAGGAGAAATACGTGTAGAGAAGGGTCTGCTGATTGATCCGAGGGGGATTCGCGGGCCACAGGAGAAGAAGAACTATATCCTAAGCCAGAAGGCTCTGCAGAAGCGTAAAGAGGAAATTCAGAAGAACATTGGCCAATTAAATACAGTGCTTGCGGATATCGAAGACTCCATTAAGAGTGATACGCAGACTATGCAGGAATTGCATGCGATTATTCAATCTGTTCGTGAATCAGAAGCTTTCCTCACCAGGAAGCATGAACGTGAAGGCAGGGCCGCGAAATATACCACAGAGGTGCTGCGTCTTGACGAGCAGAAGCTGCAGCTTCAGGAACTAAAGGTTGTGCATAAAAAGTGTATCGAGAAACAGGTCAAGCTGGAGCATACGCGGGATATTTTGCAGCAGGAAGCGGATTTTTATGTGCGCTTGGGACAGCAGAAGGAACAGTATGAAATGCTGCAGCAAAAGGCGAAACACCGCCAGAGCCTAACTGCGCAACAGGATATGATGAAGCAGCAATCTGACACACTTGAAGAACAGCTTGATCAAATAGCAGACAATGAACGCAGGCTTAACCGCAAGCAGGCCAAGAATCATGACGATGCTGAACAGGTAACGCGTACGTTACAGCAAGTGAATGTTCAATTAAAAGATACAAATGAGGCGCTTGATGCATCACAAATAAATCTGCTTACGGCTATCGAAGAAATTGAGGATTTCAAAGGAACGGCCCGATTTATTTATGATGAGCTGATTAACGAGCTTGAACCAGAACCTAATAATGTAAAAAAAAAGCAGTCGCTGGTCAAGCTTCGCCAAGAGTATGAGTCTGGGAAAGTTACGTTTAATAATGCCAGATATGAAACGGGTCTTGATCCTGCGGCACCTGACAATTACAAAGTCATTGAAGAAGAGGTTCTCCGGCTGAAGGATGAGTATAAGCGGACAAGCTTATTGTTTGAAGAGAATCAGGAACGGGCTGAGACGCTCAGGGATCAATTGGAGACAACCATCAATATGAGAGTGCTGGAAATTCAGCAGCGATTCAAGAACTATATGAGCGGTTTTCAATTCGAGGGGCAGATTGATTGGAAGCAGCAAGAGGATCGCAAGGGACGGGTACTGTTCCATTTATTCATACGAGCCCGTAAGGAAGGGCACCGCGGAACGTTAGAGGATGTCAGTGTAAAGGCACGGGGAGGAAGAGTGGGCAAAGGTGTCTCTGGCGGAGAGGAATCGCTTAGTTCACTTTTGTTTGCACTCGCTTTGTTACAGAATCTGCAAACGGCCCCCGGCTTTATTGTGATGGATGAATTCGATAGTGCGTTAGATGAGCAGCGAAAGTTAAAGGTATTTGATCTTTATGCCAGCGAGCTAAAGCGCAAATTAATTATCCTGTCTCCGAAGTCGCATGAGAACTCCTACCTGGATCGTTTCTCCAAAGCGTACATTGTGCATCATGATCCTACTGTACCTTGGAGTAAAGTGACGGGGTTAATTCTAAAGCGTGAATGAGAGCTTGAGAGCGGACGAAGCGTGAGATTGCGAAGGACTTAGGGATCCCACAGAGTTATGTGTCGCGGATTGAGAAGAGAGCGCTGATGAAGCTGTATCATGAGTTTTATAAGGTGAAGCGTTAGGGGATTGGAAAGAGGCGGTTTCAAAATGATATGCTCCCCATACAGTAAACAGGCGAAATAATAAAAACCTGTTGCTGTATGGGGAGCATTTTTTGGTAAGCTTCTGCAAAGGACGTGCTGCTCCTTGTATTCTTGACGGGGGGGATGCCTGGAATTCTAATTTTTTCCAATATGCTTCTTACGATATTGAAGTGGCGAAATATCATGTTTTTTTTTAAAAGATCTGGAGAAGTAGGGAACCCAATTATACCCACAAAGTTCAGCTATTTTTTCTATAGAATAGTCAGTTTTAAGCAATAAACCTCTAGCCTGTTTCAACCGGTATTCCTTTAAATATTCCATTGGTGTATATCCGTAATATTGTTTCAAATATTTGGCGAGAGTATTCTCATGTAAATTGAATTTAGCAACTAAAGTGTCATTTGTAATATCTTTATTAAAATTCGCACGTATAAATTGTTCTACTTTTTCAGCAATTAAAACGCTTATATCTTTTGCATTATTTTGCCCATCCAAGAGATTTAGCAGAGAAAAAAATCGTTGTTGAATATCCCAGAATTTTATATTTGTATCTTTTTTCGTTGTATTAACTAGTAATTCTTGAATTTTTTCGTAAATATCATCTGTATCAATAAGATGGGATTTTTTGGAGAGATGGATAGTATGAAATTTATTATGAAAGTGAAGTGAAGGAATAGGAATATTGGATTCCAGTTGTCTTGATTGATTACTCTGTTCGTAGTTTCCGGTTGTGAAAATGTGAATCCAATAAAATTTCGTTATTTCATCTGTTGGTTTTAATGGATAATGATGCTTATTTGGCAACAAGACTAACATTTCATTTGCTCTGACTGTATAATCTCTCCCCTCCTCTCCTATGTACAAAGCCCCTTCTTTAACAAAGATAATATCGAAATATTCCAGATTCTTTCGGTCAGGATGCAAAGTGCCTATTCCATACTCTGTTAAGTTCCCTTCAATGAAGATAGGAAAAGGTGGAATAGCAATAGATACAAATAAATTATCATTCATATATTGATTGTTCCCTCCCTTATGTATGTTGTCGTAATAATTAAATAATATCATCAAAAGTGAAAAAGTGTAAAAAGATATTGTAATCGTTTATTCAATTATTAATGATTTATATTATACTTAATAGTAAGCGATTGCATTAATAGTTTTTAAATCAATAAATTACCTATTAAATGTGCTAATCTCTATGTTCACATATAAAAAAGGAGGCTACTTGGTGGAAAACCAAAGATTTATACTTGATTTCTGTTCAAATGGAAATGTATCAAAACTAATTCTGAAAAATGATCCCCACAAGATGAATTGGGTTGTCGATGAAAGTTATTTAGAAAAAGTACATTATGATGATAAGGATAAATTGTTCGGAAATTTCAGTATATCTATAAACGATAAAAAGTATAACAGTACTAAGAGTCATGGGGAATTGATTTTGTCAAAACAATTGGCAACGGTAACATATATTTTGGATGATGTGGAAATTCATTTTACGTATGATTTGAGCCAATCAGAGGACTCTTTAAATTGGACGATTCAATTAATCAATCGTACAAATAGTGATGTCAACATTTCTGATTTTAGAGTATGGTCATCCTTTGCTTATGTCATGTATCGCATTAACGATTTAAATATGCAAACAAGACATTCAACAGCCGTTTTTCCATCCATATCCAAGAACTTTACTAAAATGGCATGTATGAGAAGAAGCAATAATGCTCCACATCTGGGTATCTATCAGTTGGATGGCGAAACTAAGTCAGTAGGAACGTATTGTGAATATGAAAATCTATTTTATGAAAACGTTTCTCCTTCACTAGATGGAATTTTGTTCCATCAATTAGTTTTTGCAGGTGGATATCCTGAAGGATCTTCTAATTCCGATTGGATATATTCTAAAGATGGATTTTCAGTGAAAGCGGATACAACAAAGGAATGGCAATTTATACTTGAGTCATTTGCTGATCAAGAGGATTTTTATCAGATAGGTAAGAAATATGGACATCCTGTATATAATTTTGAACCGCTTGCCATAACAAATCAACCTTATGATTTCTCTTTTAGTCTACCTTCCAATACAGTTTTAAAGGATGCTTATATAGAGTTCAGAGATTCAAATGATGTCTGTAACGTACGGAACCTAATGTCGGATATCAATAACAATGGAAGTAATTATAACTCCGCTTTGATTTTTGAAGAACCAGGTGAACATAAAGTTTCAATAGTACTGGATAACAGTAAAATTGACAGCATTATTATTAATGTAATGAGGCCAATACGAAGTATTTTTACCAATAGAGCACACTATATCAGCAATGTGCTCTACAGCGGTAATGAAGGGGACATTCCGTACTCTTATTCCCCGATTTCTAATCAAGGTGAGTCGTTAGGGAAACTGAGCTTTATCTTGAAAAAGAATTTACTGGTTGACAGCCCTGACGTTTCCGAGGTGCAGAAAGTAGAAGAAAGTTGTGTTAACTACATTCGGCCGAAATGGTTTGTTAATGGGGATTTTTTAAAGCCTGCTTTCCTTTATGGTGAATTCTATCGATGCATGGATTTCGAATATATAGGCCATGTTTTCTATTTGTTATCGCGGTTTGACCACAATATATTAAAGTACAACAATCCTGATACTTACTTGGAGTGGGCGGCAGAAGTATTCAGATTGCGTGTGAATCCTGATTTGCATCAGACGGCCAGGGGGAAAGAAGAAGCTCAAATGTTGGGGACTTTCTTCTTATATATCAATGGTCTACTGGATGAATTGAAAAACCGAGGATTAACTGAAAAGTATAATGAAATATGTGCACTATGGTCTGACCTGGCTGCGAAAGTCGCAAAAGACAGTGAAACTTATAATGCGGCGGTTACTGAACATTTTTATGATAACGCTGGATTTGGTCCGGCAGCTGGCGCATTAGCAAGTTCCGGCCATAGTAATGCTGCTAAAAAGTATGGAGAGTTATTGCTTGCCAACATAGGTTTCTCAAATGACTTTAGAGCACAGAATCCGGACCGCTGGTGGGAATCACTCTCTTATATGATTCACTCCTTGTGGGGTGGATTAACTGCAGCTGCCACTCTAAAAGTATACGAGGAATTACATGATACTCGTTATCTGAAGGCTGCTTATAGAGCTACTGTAGGGATTTTATATTGTTATGATACTGATGCGAAAGCTACTGATCTGAGATTGAATACCGGAGAAGCAGCATCAACATACAGTGTCGGGGGGCCAAATATCAACCGTCCTGACTTATCAAGAAACCGGTTTGGTCAATCAACATTTTATAGAGATGGCGGAATCTTTTCGAAGTTGTTCAACAAAGAAGAAGAAACTTCTGACTGGGATATGGGAGAAGAACTTACAGCGTATCTTGATGGATTTGGCAAAAAAACCTTCTTATATGAAGAAGACAATCAAATCAAAGTAATCAATGGGTGTATTGAATACACAGATCAAGGACTTTTAATTCATAGCTACGCTCCATACCCAACAGAATATCATTTTTATGAGGCTGATTCACATTTCATTTCTCCGAATGGAGAAATTATGAAAGAAATTCTTTATTCCGACGGCCGGTTTATAAATATAAATAAACTGCAGGAGGCAAGATAAGAGATGCAAAATGCAATTAATATAGAAAAAACTGTTGACGACAATTCAAAGTCCTCGAAGCTATCATTAAAGCGAATATTGGCTTTCGCCAGTACTGATACAGCAGGAAATCTACTGTACTGTACTTTGACAAGCTATATCATGTATTTTTATACGGATGTAATGGGGATTTCTGTAGCAGCAACTGGAATGATTCTACTCATAGCGCGATTTTTTGATGCTCTTGATGCTCCAATATGGGGAATTGTTATTGATCATACACGTACAAGATGGGGGCAAAGCCGTCCATATTGGCTATGGCTTTCTATTCCCTTTGGGGTTTCCGTTTTCTTAGCATTTCTAGTTCCTGATATATCAACAAGTGCAAAAACGATTTATGCATTAATAACATATATTTTAGCTGGTGTTATATATACGGGGATCAGTGCATCAATGTCGTCGGCGCTTCCAAATTTGACATATGACTCTGATGAAAGAGTCCGTTTGAATTCATGGAGAAGTAACGGGGGAATGATCGGATACCTAATTACTGCTTCCTTTGCGCTTCCGTTGGTAGACTTTTTTGGAAAAGGTAATGATAAATTAGGGTTTAGTGTTACTGTAGGGATTTTTGCAGTCGTAGGCATTCTGCTTCTTCTCTTCGCATTTAGCGGAACGAACGAAATTGGTACTTCACAAAAGGCTAAATCCATTTCTATTCGTGACAGCTTCCGTGCGATTAAAGGGAACTGGCCATGGATTACATTAGTATTAGTATTCATTTTTTATTGGTTAGGAAATACGGCTAGAGCTTCAACAGTAATTTATTATAGTGAGTATAATCTGGGGCATAAGAATTGGGCATCTATACTAAATGGTCTAGTGGTTGTTCAAATGGTTTCTATAACACTGTTACCTTTTCTAGTAAAACGCTTCATAAAGTCTCATACACAAATTATTGGCTTGTCATTGGCAGCCTTAGGTCAAATCATTATTGGATTCGCAGGAAGTGAGCTCACGTTGATAATAATTGGATGGACAGTATCTTCATTAGGGACGGGTATAGCAGTTACTTTGCCTTTTGCGATGCTTTCAGATACAGTCGACTACGGCGAGTGGAAGAGTGGTATTAGAGCCAGTGGATTTTTGACAGCGGTTGGGATTTCTTTCTGTATTAAGCTGGGGGCGGGATTAGGCAGTTTTATCCCTTCAGTCATTTTAGATTCTGCAGGTTATGAAGCAAATGTGACACAGACGGCTCAATCATTAGCAGCTATTAAGTTTTGCTTCACCTGGCTACCGGCAATCTTCTTTGCGGTTGGCGGACTTATTATGTTTAAATATGTTAAATATGAAAAAAATGAAAGCAAGATCAGACAGGAACTGCAGGCAAGATTGGGAAAATAAAAGATGTGATGGGACGATATGACCGAAATATTACGGCTTATTGTATACCGTATAGAACCGGTTTCGGCGCAGGCAAATCGCTAGCGTCCGGAATCGGTTTTTTAGAACATACCTTGATTTGAACCCGTATACGAGATGTAGAAACAGCAGGATAAAGTACAATGATATGATGATAGTTCAATTTTCCAGGTGCCGAATTTATTAACTTAATAACGCTTACAATTAATTTTATAAGGTTGCTTCTCATTTGATAAGTGAGTAAATAAAGCAAGAGAATGTATATAATATATTCGTTTTCACGCGATAGAATTGTTTAAAATTAAACATTAATCTGTATGACTTTCGGATTGGAAATTGGGTTGAGATCTTCATAATAATACATGAGAAAGGGAGAGGCTGTTGCTGCAATTAAGAAGAAAGGTACGGAAATCTTTAGTTAAATACAACACAAAAGCTTATTAAATATAACTAAATTTGAGTATCAAGCAAAAAAAACCACTTATGCTCGAAAATCCCAAGCTTGCTTAAGTGGTTAATCGTGCTTTTGAATCTTAGAACAACCTTAAATTGTCGGGTTCAATGCCCCTTGATACTCATTCATTAAATTGTCGATAATCTGCTGTACGGACAAAATCTCTGTAATCTCATGAACTCTGGACCCAGCAAAAACCAATCCGTTCTTAACATCTCCCCTAAGGGAAGTGAGCAGGGATTCCATTGTACAGAAGCGATGTGAACAAACCTTTAGACAATCATAGCATTTGACTATCTTTAATTTGGCATCATTACTGATCCGGTCCGTAAATTCATTTCGAATCGCTCTTCCTTCTAGACCCACAGTAGACTTGATTAGGACTGTATCTCCTTGCTGAGCATCTACATACTTTTGCTTGAAGGCTAAGGGAGCATCACACTCATGGCTAGCCACAAAACGGGTACCCATTTGAACACCAGATGCGCCCATCCGAAGGGCTTTTGCGATATCATCCCCTGTTAGAATCCCGCCCGCAGCAATAACCGGAATCGAAACGGCCTCTAAGACTTCAGGAAGGATATCAAACATGGGTCTGTCTGTACCTAAATGTCCCCCGGCCTCGAACCCTTCCACAACGACTGCGGAGGCACCAAGTCTTTCGGAAATTCTGGCTAATTTGGCGGATGAAACAATAGTTACGACAGGAGTACCATATTCTCTACCCCAAGCATAAATATCTCTAGAAATTCCGGCTCCGGAAATAATAAAGTCAACCTTTTCTTCCAAAGCAACCTTCATTTTTTCGGCAAAATCCTTCACTGCGAATAGTACATTCACACCGACATAGCCAATCCCTTTAGAGAGTTCTCTTGTTTTGCGAATATGTATTCTCAGCTCTTCAGCAGTGATTCCTGTACCAGAGATGGTGCCGATCCCGCCTGCGTTGGCTACAGCAGCGGCTAGTCCACTTAAGGATATGCCTACACCCATTCCACCTTGAATAACAGGAACTCTCGATTTAATATGTCCGAATTGGATTGTTGGAAGTTTCAATTACACACCTCTTTCGCAAGTTGTTGACATTATAGAACTCCTCTAGAGGAATAAGATATATCGTAACACAGTTAAGTCATTCCCGGATGTGACTGTAAACATGCTCAAACTATGTTAAATATCATGTCTTTCCACTTGTGATACAATATTTTAAATGGAAGCTGTGCTTGTTAATGATGATATTCAAAGGAGATTTATAATGAAACGTTTTCGCTGGAGCATTGCAGTTTATTTCGTGCTGTTCGTGTTTGTCTTATTCGTATTATTCAACGACTATTCACCAATCCTGATAGTAGTTGGGGCTGTGGTGGCTTGTCTCATTGCTTTTATAATCCAATTCTATTATCCTGCTGTTTTGGAGAAACGCATGGACCGCGTGGAGTCCTTTTTACGCAGCCAGAAAAACAATCCTTCTCTGTATATTCAGTATGTTCTTGCGAATAGACTTGACGATGAATCAAGAACGGTTATGGAGAAGCTAATGAGCAAATATAAGCAGGTAGCGGTACAGGCAACATTCAAGGCGGCTTACGGACTTTACCGCAAAGAGTTGGCTGCTGTTCAGGAAGCCGTGCCGTATATCCGCTATTCGGATTACCGGACGTACTACGAAACGGCTCTGCTGTTGGAGGACGGGAAAAGTGCTCAGGCGCGGGAACATCTTGAATCAATCAGGAAGCAATGGATGAGATCAGCTCTGCTCGCAGAAATTGAACTCAAAGCAGGTAACAGTGAAACTGCTATCAATCATGCGAGGGAAGCAGTAAGCGCTTCGAGAGGCGTCCAACGTTATGTGTTACATAAGGAATACGAAAGAACGTTACCGCAAGCTCTTGAAGCTGTATCATGAGTTTTACAAGGGAAAAAACGGGCCCGCTTCTGTTAGTTAGGATGCCAGTCTCACTGTCCCAAACAAAGTCTGATCAGATCATCTACATGGGCGGTAGCCAAGCATTCCACTGTGTCGGCGGCCCCGTAATAAATTTTCACTTCTCCATCGTCCTCCAGGATCATACCGCCGGGAAAGATGACATTATTGCGGAAGCCTCCGTCTATTTCGTAGGGGGCTTCGGGTGCAAGCAGCGGCGATGCGCTCATTCCGAGAATTTTCTTCGGATTGTCCAGGTCAAGCAGCATAATACCTGCGGTATACCGCTTCTTCCAGGACGGCTCCCAGCCGTGCTTCCCTCTGGCGGGATCAATATCCACCGCATGGAAGGTGGTGAGCCAGCCCTTATCCGTCTTCACTGGCGGCGCTGCCGGACCGATCTTGTCATTGGCGAACGGTACCTGCTCCACCGCCAGCAACAGATCCGAACGTCCCCAATAGATCAGATCCGGCGACTCCGAGATCCAGGTGTCGAACCGGTCCTTGCCTCCGCGGCTGTATACGGTGAACGGCCGTTCCAGCCGCACATAGTTGCCGTTGATCTTCTCCGGGAACAGCACCATATTCCGCAGGTCCGGTGTGGACAAGCTCAATATTTCAAAGGATTCAAAGTCATCCGTAACTGCGACCCCTCCCCGGATACCATGCCGTGTATCTACAGCGAAGCACATGTAGCAACGGCCGCCAATTACCGTCAGACGCGGATCGTAAGGGCGCACAACCTCTTCGTCGTTCAGCTTGAACACCGGCTTGGGCCCTGCCGTCCAGTGAATCCCGTCTTCACTGAAGGCGATACCCAGATCCGTTGTATGAGTCGGTTCAAGGGTCTGCTTCTCTAGTGAGCCATAGTCATTGCGGAATACCATCACATACCGGCCGCCGAACTTAACCACTCCCGCATTGAACACAAGTGCGGTGGGATAAGGGACCTGGGCCGCATCCAGCACAGGATTGGCCGGGTGACGGCGGATGAGCGGGCTGGATGTCAAAGCTCCTATGATGGGTGTATTTGCATTATTCATCGCTAAATATCCTCCTTGGATGTTGAACTGCGTTCTAGACAATGCTTCCATAGGGTGCGAACGGATAGTCGATCGTAATACGCCCGGCCTGGCAATCACCCACGCCGCTGTACAGATCGGCCTTGCCGTCCCCCCGCATCACGATCCCCGAAGAAAAGACGCAGTCCGTCAAATATGGGAACTTGGCGGGTCCCGGCGGGTAGCAGGAACGGCTTCCAATGAGATGCAGGTCATGGGATTCCCGGGTGATGGGATCGAAGATAAAGGCCATATTCAAATATACCTTTAGAAGCTTGTCATCCTCATTCTTATCCTGATAACAAATATGGCCGATAATCCCGATCTTGCCGCTGTCCAGCAGATAAGCCTGATTGACGCCTCCCCATTCGCCTGCACCAAAAATACCATGAAGGTAAGGTGCATTCTCAATGACGTCTGCAGTCAACTCTTCCAGCTTGTCAATAACTGTGAAGCCGATCATGGATTCGCTGCCGTATTGGCCTTTCATCTCGCTGCCCCGCGGACGCGAGAAGACGCCAATCCTGCCGTCCGCCAGAGCAACAAGGCGGATATCTTTCATTTTGTTAGGACCGGTAGTGAAGTAGTACAAATTGTGGAGGTCAGTCCCCCGGTAAAAATATCCGAAAAACGTGCTGTATTTGCCGCTTTGATATTGCACATGCGTTCCGCCCAGGACCAGCTCATCACCGATTTCGCTGATAAACGGGTCCTCCAGCGTATAGATCATACTATTATCTACCACGGTCCACTCATCCTGACCGGTCTCCTCGAAGAGGCGGACCCAGGAGCGGGCCCATTCTTCGCGGCGTTCTACCCGGCCGAACAAGTAACGTTTGCCATCCCGTTCAAAAGGAATCGAAATATTATAGACATCAAACCCTTCCACGTTTTTAAATGATAAGGTTGCGCTTTCATAAATGGTTTTTGACGCTTCAAATTCTATTTTTTGCTTATGCAGGCTCAACATTTCCGCACTCCTTTATTGTATCAGCTCTTTTTATTGCAGAGAAGATTGATATTCCTGAAACTGTTTTTGGTATTCCGCAACTACCTTGTCCAGGCCGGCTTTCTTCATTTTGTCCAGTGCTTCGGTGAATGCTGTATCGTAGTCCAGAACCCCCATATAGATCGGAGTGATGCTGGCTGAAGCTTCCGAGAGAATATTAGTATATTCAGTTCTCACATTCGTTGGATCAAAAATAAAGTTGGCCGCAATACTATTGACCGCTTGGGGATTTGGCTCAAATAAGACTTTGTTATTGTCAGGAATACTACTCTCCAGGTCAAAGCGCATAAAGTTCACATTCCCGTTCTGCGAGTCGGAGCCCCTGTACCTTGGATTGTTATTGTTATTCGGATCTTTGATCGGCTTTAGGCCCTTTTCGCCATCTTTGGTGTAGTGCTCACCCTCTATGCCATATTGAACCAGATCATAATTGTCTTGACTGGCCAGCATCCAATCCATGAATTTAACGGCTGCCTCCGGATGTTTGCTGTTCACCGGTACGGCATTTCCGTTCTTGAAGGAGAGGGGACGCAGATATTCTTTCTCCGGGTTAAACCATACCACTCCGATATCGTCTACTGTAGCTTCCGGATTGTATTTCTGGAGCCCGTTCAGGCTTCCGCCGGTTCCCAGGCGTACGAACCACTCCCCGCTGTCGAGCTGAGCATCTACCTGCTCCTGCTTCATGACTAAGATATCAGGATTCGTAATTTCCTTGGTGTACAGCTCGCGCATGAAGGCGGCATCCTTCTTGAATTCTTCCGTCTCAATCCAGGATTTGACCTCTCCGTTCTGATTGACATAAAAGAACTTATCCTTAACGGTGAACGGGAAGCTGTCATAACTCCGGTGTAGGATAGAGGTATGCAGGGAGATCGGGTCAAAATCGGCCCGGGTGCTGAGATAAGGCTTGTTTTTGCCCTTCCAGTTCTTCATCACAATCTCCCAAGCGCTAATCAATTCAGCCGGAGTTGCCGGCTCTTCCAGATTGTTCTCGCGGAGAATGTCGCGGCGGATATTGAATTGTCCCTCGCTCGCCATTTCAACCCAGTAGGAGGGGACGATATAATATTTCCCGCCGATGGTTGCCCCGTTGAAGATATCCTCCGGAATATGTTTTTTCAGGTTAGCTCCAACCTTTTCAATTTCATCTGAGATATCTGCAAGCGCACCCCGGGTATAGTAGTTGGAGAACGGAGTGCGGTCCTGCATGACATGAAACAGATCGAAATTTTCACCCGTGGACAGCATCAGGTTCAGTTTCTGGTCCCACGCATCCCAGGGGATGAAGATTTTCTCCACTTCAACGCCGACACCATCTGCAGCCAGCTTCTCATTGACTTTTTCAAACACCTTCTGGTAGTCTTTCGGCTCAGTGCCGGGAACCACGTATTTGATCCGGACGATATTGTCCGACTTCGGGGATGAAGCATTATTTTCCCCGTTTGCAGCAGGGCTGTCGGACGCCTTGCCGCACCCGATCAGTGTAGAAAGGGCAAGCACCACAGCACATAGAATTGCGTAATGTTTTTTCATGGATAATATGGACCTCCTCTTTTTATGCCTTATTTATGTTAACCCCTAAGGGATGACATCAGCCTTTAACTGAACCTATAACCAGCCCTTTCACGAAGTACTTTTGCAGATACGGATAGAGGAGGACGATCGGCCCGATTGTCACGATGGCTGTCGCCATCTTGACCGACTCCGAAGGAAGCGTAACGTCGCTTGTTCCGGCCAGCATGGCCATATCGTTCAGCATACTGATCTCCGATTGCATCTGAAGAAGCATAAATTGCAGCGGGTACAAATCTTTGGTGTCAATCAGCATGATCGCATTCCACCAGTTGTTCCAGTAATCCAGTCCATAGAAGAGGGCAATCGTCGCGAGTACCGGCTTACATAACGGAAGGTAAATCCTAAAAGCAATGACAATATCACTGGCTCCGTCTATGGTAGCTGATTCCCGCAGCGAATCGGGAATGCCGTTCATGAAATTGCGTACAAGGAAGAGGTTGAACGGGCTGAACAGGAGCGACGGAATAATCAGGGCGAAGATATTATTGGTTAATCCGAGCGACCGGTTCATCAGATACCAGGGCACAATGCCGGCTGAGAAAATCATGGTGATAAAGAAGTAAAGGGCCAGCAGATTGCGGTTTTTCACATTTTTGTTCGCTAGTGTATAGCCTGCCATAGAAGTAATTAGAAGAGCCAGTGTGGTACCGACAACCGTGACAAAGATAGAAATCCCGTAGCTCTGAATGACTTGGGAGCCGCCCGTGAAGATCAGCTTATAGGCATATAGAGAGAATTTCTCCGGAAAGAGGCTGTAGCCGTTCTTAAGAATAGCATCCTCATCCGTGATAGAGATCATCAGCACGAGCAGCATCGGAAGCAGGCAAAGCGCCGAATACACCGCAGTCAGCGTGTACATGACCGTCTTGCTGATTGACAATTTTTTCATAGTTACTCCTCCGGATTTAGTATAATGCGCCATCTTTGAAGAACCTGCGGGTAATGGCATTTGTCCCAAAGACAAGGATGAATCCGATGACCGACTGGAAAAGTCCAACAGCCATGGCTTCGGAGGGGTCGCCGATCTGACGCAATGAACGGAATACATACGTATCAATGATATCCGTAGTGGAATATAGGGTGCCGTTGTCACCGATGAGCGCATAGATCATCCCGAAATCGCCGTACATAATTTTGCCGACCGAGAGCATCGTCAGAATAATAACCGTTGGCAGCATTAGCGGAAGCGTAATCCGAAAGCACATCTGCAGGCGGTTAGCCCCGTCAATCTCGGCTGCTTCATACAACGTCTCGTCGATGCCGGTAATGGTTGCCAAGTAGATAATGGCACTCATTCCGGCCCCCTTCCACACATGCATGACGGTAAGAATCGCCGGCCAGGACTGTGCATCGGTATACCAGTTCACTGAGGACATGCCGAGCTGGTTCAGCGTTTTGTTCACAATTCCCATATCCATGGAGAAGAGCGCATACAGCACATAGCTAATGACAATCCATGAGATGAAATTCGGGAATAACATCAGGGATTGACTGATCTTAACAAACAGCTTCTTGCGCAGTTCGTTTAGAACCAGGGAAATGGCCAGCGCCATCAGCGTACCGAAAATAATAAAGAGTAAATTTAAGTAAATGGTGTTAAAGGTGACCGTCAGCGCTTTGTTGGACCGGAAGAAAAACTCAAAGTTTTTGAATCCCACCCATTCGCTATGAAATATTCCCTTGGTATAATTGAAACGCTGGAAAGCAATGATCATATAAGGATACGTCATATAGCCGAAAATAAAAGTATATGCCATTGCCGGCAAAACCAACAAATAGGATGTACCATTCCTGCGGATGTCAGAAAGGATGCTCAATCCCGGACGCCGTTTTTTTGTCAATTCCTGTTCCCCCCATTTGTTATAAATGATGATTGCCTTGATTCCAGATTAGCCAACGCATCACAAAGTGTCTATTTCAAAACCCGGAAAACGCTTTCAAATTCAAACACAAGGCTTTCAAAAAAACGGAATGGCTTTCATTTTCGCCTGATTCAGTACCTTTTCGGCCCAAAATGTACTATAGTTTAGAAATGATAACGAGCAGCATTGGGAGGAATTCAGCATGCGGACAACCATCAACCGGCTTGTTCGATACAAGGCATTTCAAAAGCTCACCATCTCATATTTCCTTCTCGTTCTTCTAACCGTAAGCCTGCTATCCGGTGTACTCTTCTCGCTATTCTCCAGAAGTGCCATTAAGGAGATCGAACGTAATTCCCGGGCGATGTTATCCCAGATCACCTACGCCTCCGATGTAGTCTATAATCAGGTCAACACTATCGGGAATACACTGCTGATTCAACCGGAGATCCTGTCATTTCTGAATGAGACGGTGGAGGACAAGGTCAGCAATTATCATATTTTTCAACAGATCGAACAAATTACAAACGTGAACCCTTATATACACAGTATCGGGATACACCGGCCTTCCACAGGAACTACCATTGATACAGCCGGGCTTCCGTTTGATGCTTCGCTTACCACCCTCAGCGCGAAGCAATATATGGAGTTCCATCCGCGCAGTCTGAAGGTTCCGGGCCGCAACAACGGCAAGTCATTACAGTTCCTGACCTTCCTGCTGTACCCGAATTTCTCACCCCGGACCACAGGCAATCCGCTGATCTATATCAATGTGGAGGAGCAGTCCATTCTGACGACCATCCGCCAGATCAGCAGTGCGGACGCCGCTAATAATGTTTTTGTAATCAATAATGAAGGTAAGGTGCTGTCTCATACCGATTCCAATCTGTTTCTGGAGGATTTATCCGAAGAGGAGTATGTGCGGAAGATATTAATCGAGAACAACAAGGAGAACAGCTTCACCACAACGATTTCAGACCAAAGGAATCTGGTCACTTATGTGAAGTCAGAGGAACTGGACTGGTATTTTGTAAGCGTTTCACCTTATTCCGAGCTCATCTCTAACATCGACCAGCTCCGGGGGATTACGCTGCTGGTTACAGCCGGAATTGTACTCGCAGGTCTGTTGCTCTCTGTCCTTTTGACCTCCAACATGAATAGACCCTTATCGGCGCTGCTCGAAAAAGTCATGCCTAACCCGGCCCATCCGGCCTCCGGGTTGGCGCCTATTGATGAATACAAGTTGATGACCGAGGTGTTCCATTCCTATCATGAACGTGAGAAGTCGATGCAGTTTGTAATTACCCACTCTTCCCGGACCGTCCGTGAGCATTACCTGCATGCCTTGCTGCGTGGTCATTCACTGGAGCACTCGGTTTCGAACGAAATTATTAAGGATATCGGCGAGGAGGTGGCAGGGCCGTATTTTGGCGTACTGGTGTTCAAAATCAATGAGCTTGAACCACTAGGGGAGAGGATGGAGGGGAAACAGCAGTCCCTGCTGCGCTTCGCACTTGGAAATATCGCCAAAGAGATGCTGGAGCCTATCGGCCCATGTGATGTTCTCATTATGGGAGGGAGTGAAGCCGTGGCCATCCTTCAATACACGAACAATCAGCCTCCGGAGGAACTGGGGCCTGCCTTGCGCAATATTCAAAGCTTCCTGAATCGCTACTTCAAGGTGACAGTATCTATTGGGATAGGAGATATATCCTGCGGAAAGGGTAATATTCCGTCCTCGTACACTTCTGCGCAGCAGTATGTGAAATACCGGCTCATCTATGGGAAGGAAGCGATTCTGGATGCTATAGCGACACGCCATCATGTGTTGACAGCCTTGAGTTACCCCGGCGCCTACGAGAAGAAGCTAATTGATGCTGTGCAGGACGGCAAGCCGGAACCCATGGTTAACGCAATCGAAGAATTTATAGATAAAATATCCAGCGGTTCAGTTCATCAGGTCATCACCTTTAGCACTCAACTCATGTTGTCTTTGCTTAAACATTTTGACTATTTACAGCATGTGCCGGATTCTAATTTCAATGATTACCTGCAAGCGGTAAGCGATATTGAACGGGCTGAAGATTTGACGGAGATACGTAACCTATTCAACCGCTATTGCAGCACCATCTGCACATTAATTGAAGACAAAAATCACTGGCTGAATGCTCAAAAGCATAATATTCTTATTGAAAAAGCACAGAATTACATTCATGAACATTATGCCGAGCCTAACATATCCCTCGATCTGGTGTCGAGCATCGCCGGACTGTCACCCAGCTATCTGGGGAAACTGTTCAAAGGAGCGACCCGGCAATCCTTCAGTGAATACTTGAACAACACCCGGCTGGAAAAAGCAAAGGATCTGCTTGCTTCTACCTCTGAGACTGCGGCCAGGATCAGTGAAGCGGTAGGGATATACAACATCACTTACTTCTCCACCTTGTTCAAGAAAAAGTACGGGCTGACCCCTTCGGCGTTCCGCGAACAGGAGGCGATGAAGAGCACTGTGAATGATGAGGAGTGATCGCTTTTGAGCAGGATCAACGTGAGCACTTGGATGGACGCTCCGCGAACGGACCGTTGTTCCAATCGCTGTTGTCCCCAGATTTTTTTGATTCTCCTTAGCGGTGAAATCCGGGGACAAAGGCGAACGCATTCGCTTTTCCACAATCGTTCCGTTCTCTCCGCTGTTTAAGCGGGATACGAAAACACTTTTTTCAACAAACCTTCGAGAATCTGACTCGTCAGTAGAATATCTACTTTTTGGGACAGCCCCAATCGTATGGTCTGAGACTATCCGGTTCGTTTACGACTGCTCCGCATATCTCCACCAGGCAAAGGTTCCGGCTATCCCGACTATCCCTGTATACGCAAGTATCAATATACTGCTGAGCTGTAAGGTACCGGTGCTTTGAAATACCGACGGGATGGTCCAAGGGAAATAGGGTGCAAATCCAAATGAGGCGAGCACATTGGAAAGAATGACGATGATCAGGATGAGTCCCAGGGGTGCCAGGTAGCCCTTGGTCACATTAGCCAAAAGAATGGTTGGTGCGGTCACAAAAATGTACAATAGCGAGGTGATCAGGAACTTAAAGAACAAGCCCGAAATGAAGGAAGCGGACCCGCCTTGGGCTCCCATGATCGCCCCTACGGCAAAACCTACGGCAAACATATAGACGGAAAGTAACAGGCACCATGCTAAAATGACAAGGAATTTGGACAATACAATTTTCGCTCTAGACACGGGCTTTGCCAGCAAATCCTTGATGGTTCTATCCGCAAACTCCCGTCCGAATACCCATGCCGCAACAAAGGTATATCCGATAAGTCCCAGCGGGGCAAGTGTATCAAGCAATCCGGTTAAATACTGCTCCCAGTTGACACCGCCGGCGTCACTGGATAATACATTTCCGACGCCCATCATGATGGGCCCGAAGCCTAACACAAGAAACATGATCCAGAACACATTGGAGCGGATAATCTTGCGAATCTCACAATGTAACACAGATAGAATATTCATTATTTAATCCCCCTGGTCATCCCAATGGTGCGGAGAAAATACCCTTCCAAATCCTCCGTAATCACCCGGAGCGATGTTGGAGGCTGATTGCGTTGAACCAGAAGCTCGGCCAGCCGTTCAGGATGATCTGCCGCGTGCTCGTTGGTTAGTTTGATATAGCCGTCCGAGGTATCCTCAAAGGTATAGCCATGCTCTTCCAGCACCTTCTTTAAGGCAGGTTTGTTCAGTCCGTTCACCACCAGGTTTTTCTGTAATGATTGCTCCAGCTTATCCATTGCGACTTCTTTAACAAGCTGGCCGCCGTGAATAATCCCAATGCGTGTGGACACTTTCGATAGTTCCTCTAACAGATGGCTGGATATAAAAATAGTTACGCCGAAATTGGTTGCCAGATTATATAACATATTCCGTATCTCCGCCACGCCTGCGGGATCAAGGCCGTTGATCGGCTCGTCCAGGATTAGAATTTCCGGATTGTGAATCATCGCTTTGGCGAGTCCCAGGCGCTGCTTGTTACCCAAAGAGAGATGTTTCGCTTTTTTCTTTTGGTGCGGCTCAAGTCCCAGCTTATAGATCACCTGATGTACGGCATCCTTGTCAGATACCCCTTGCATGCGCCTTGCGATGTCAAGATTCTCAGCTACAGTCAGATCAGGATAAAAGGTAGCCTCCTCCAAATATCCAACCTTACTCCATAATGCATAGTTTCCGGCATCGACCTTTTCACCTAACATATAGAGCTTGCCGGAGTTTGGCCTCAGCATCGCCAGGAGCATCTTGATCGTCGTTGTCTTCCCGGCGCCATTCAGCCCCAGGAATCCAATTATCTCTCCTTGGCTCACCTCCAGCGAAAGATTGTTTAATATGGTATAGTCGCCAAACTTTTTGTGCACACCGTCAATTTGTATAGCGGGCGTGCTGCTTCTTTTTTTCTCTGATAAAATTTGCATAGCTGCTAACTCCTCCTGTGATAATCCCTAATATATACAAGTCATTTTCACATGTAGAGATGAAGCTTCTGTAAAAGAAAAATAAATGTTTATAAAGAGAATATAAAAAACTATAAACTGCTAAAAAACAAACAGGCTGTTGCCTGGGTGTCACACCCGGCAGCAGCCTGTAATCTTTGGTTGTTGAAGAAGAGGTGCTTACATACAATCAGTGAAATGAAGCCAGGGGGAGGCTGAATCTTATCCCCAAACCGCCATATTCGGAAGGGAAGGCCATAATCTCTCCCTCGTGATGCTCAATAATAGATTTACAGCTTGCCAGACCCAGCCCAAGGCCGCCCTTTTGGATTTGCCGCGATTTATCCACCGTGAAGAATTTAAGGAACAGAGAAGAGAAATCCTTATCCGGCACGCCAATTCCGTTGTCCTCGATTTGGAAATAGGCATGATGCTCCCTCAGGTATCCGGTCATATACACGTTCAGCTTATTCTTCCCCCCATATCTTACAGCATTGCTGAAGAGGTTGCCGAACACCCGGCGGATCATCGGTTCATTGACCATTAGCCATATACTGTCCGTGAATGAATGGCGGCAAGTCAGTTCGTTGTCAAGTCCAGCCAGCTCAACCTCATATTCAAAAGCAATGTCTTCAAATAACTCTGTTGCCCTTACAGGCCCGGCTACCATGGATTCCAGCTCCAGCTTTTGTTTGGTGAAGCTGGAGAGATCATTGATGAGCTCAACCATATAGGCTGACTTCTTTTGAATCAATTCATAATATTCCTGCTTTTCAGTGTCGGGTAAGTCCCCATGTGTAGCCAGCAGTTCGGTGAAGCCGTTAATAGAGGTAAGGGGTGTCTTCAAATCGTGGGCGATGGCTGCAATCATATCGGTTTGTTCTCTGTGGGCGAGTTGCAGCTTATGCTCCATCTTATTGAAGTGCTTATACAGCTCTCCGATCTCGTCATTACCTCTCGAAGCCAGCGGAGGCAGGGGATGGACAACATTGACTTCCCCCAGCCGGGTATTCAGAAGCCGGATGGGCTTCTCTATGCTTCTATAAATATAGATGATCAGAATGAAAAATATGCAACCCGCGATGGCAAAGATGGGCAGCAGCAATGCTATATATCGTGAGTCCAGCAATGTGGTGCGTATAGGAGAATACACTGCAAAGATAAACTTCAGGTAGATTCCAATGGAAAACATAAGAATGAGAAGCATCAGCAGGAATAAGAGGGGAAGTTTTATTTTCAGTTTCATCCTATTGCTCTCTTTCCGTATATTTATAGCCTATACCCCAAATGGTTTTAATGAAGTTATGTTCAGGCCCCAACTTCTTACGGATATTCTTGATATGAACCGTTACGGTATTGATTTCTCCGTACTCGTCTCCCCAGACCTTCTCATAGATCTGCTCACGGCTGAGTACCTGATTGGGATGACGCATAAGGATAGACAGAATTTGAAATTCTTTCGCGGATAAGTCGAGCTTCCGGTTATGCAGGAAGGCTTCAAACGTTTTATCATTCAAAATAAGCGGAGCATCCGCCTTTTCTTTACCGGGACTAAGCTCATCCCACTCTTTATGCAGCCTGTCCACTTTCCGGAAATGGGCCTTGATCCTGGAGGCCAGCTCCTGAATACTGAACGGCTTGGTCATGTAATCGTCAGCCCCTATTTCGAGACCGACGATTTTATCAATATCCTGATCACGCGCACTTAAAAAAAGGATGGGAACATTATAGGAAGTCCGGATATTTCTGCAGACGTCAAGTCCATTCATATCAGGCATGACTATGTCCAGGATGATGAAATCAATGTGGTTATCATCCACTGCAGATAAGGCTTCTTCCCCGGAAGTGGCTGTGATGACTTCAAATTGCTCGTACCTTAAACTCTTGGTGATGAGTTTTACGATTTCTTGATCATCGTCTACCACTAATATCGTTTTTGACATTTTGCACCTCCCAACCTCATCATACCGCAACCCTGACATTAAACGCCAGATACGCTCAGAGCAAGCTTGCCCGGATGTCTTGAAAACAGCCCTTTGTTTTGGAGTAAGATCAACGTGAGCACTTGGGTGGACGCTGCGCGAACGGACCGTTGTTCCAATCGCTGTGCTCTCCAGATTTTTTTTCATTCCCCTTAGCGGTGAAAATCCGGAGACCAAGGCGCTTGAAAACAGCCCTTTGTTTTGGAGTAAGATCAACGTGAGCACTTGGGTGGACGCTGCGCGAACGGACCGTTGTTCCAATCGCTGTGCTCTCCAGATTTTTTTTCATTCCCCTTAGCGGTGAAAATCCGGAGACCAAGGCGAACGCTTCCGCTTTTCCACAATCGTTCCGTCCTCTCCGCTGTTTAAGCGGGAAAAGGTTCTTCAAATCTTTCTAAAATCACAAAAAGAAACCGTCCCTTTGGTAAAATGGAGGTACCACCCAACCATTTCAATAGGAGCGATTTCTTTGTACATTATGACGGAGCCGGAAAGTGTTTTTGGACAACTGAAGAACAACCGGGGGTTCGGCGCTTACTGCTTCGCGGCATCGAGAAAGTGGCGCCTTGAGGTCGGTTGGCTTTCGCTTGCCCACAATCTATTGAAGCAAGCTGCAATGGACCAAAAACAGAGAGCAGCGTTTCTCCAATAACGCGAGAATCGCTGCTCTGCTCACTTTTTGTAGCATTAAGAATGAAGAGAACTGTCTTCCGCCGTAGAAAACTTACTTTTGGGTCAGCCCCTTGTCTTTACTGATTGAACCTCTTAATTCACAGTCTCCAGTAATCTGGAAACCACTGTTGCAAACTCTGCTCTTGTAATGTCTTTTTCAGGCTTAAATGTGCTGTCTGCGTATCCTGTGATGATATTATTGGATGCGAGTGCATCAATGGAATTATAATACCAGGCATTTCTTTTAACATCTTTGAAGGATGTGCTTCCTGTACCTGTAAGCTTGAAGGCTCTGGTGATTAGTGTCGCTAATTCACTGCGGCTAATCTTCTCATTTGGACGGAAGCTTCCATCACTATATCCGTTCATCAAGCCTGATCCGGCAGCTGCACCAATATACTTATTCGCCCAGTGAGCCCCAGATACATCGGTGAATTTACTTTCTTGCCCTTCAAGTCCCATGTACGTTGCAATGACCTTAATGGCTTCGGCACGGGTCAAGCCTGTACCCGGACGGAAGGTTCCATCGGAATAACCCGTTAGTAACCCCTTGGCAATAAGCACATCAATGCTTGCTTTGGCCCAATGATTAAGGGTATCTGCAAAACTGACAACCTCCGGCTTAGGTGTTGGTGTTGCGGTTTCTGCTGGTGCTGGTGTTGCTGTAGGAGCCGGTGTTGGTGTAGGCGTTGCTGTTGCCGGGGGAGTTACGGAACCTCCACCAGGACTTGGATTGCTTGGTCCATTATCTACCGGATCAGGATTGGCAGGGTTAGAGACATATTGAAGGGCTGGAGCGAAGGCTGTAAGCAGTCTGGCCTTACTTTGCTGCTCAAGAGCATAGCCCATACCTAAGATTGTTGCATCGTCCCATGCTCTGCCCACAAGCTGCATAGAGATAGAATATCCGCTGTCGTTCGTTCCTACAGGAACTACTACCGTAGGGAGACCGACAGTAGACGTTAATACGCCCGTGTTGCGGTCAGAGCTTAATTGAGAGGCTGAGGCGTCATTGTTATATACGTCACTGATAAAACCTGCATATACCAAGGCATCCACACCATTCTCGTCCATCCAGCCTTTAATAACTTGCTTATAGTCAGTTCTATATTTGATGTAATCTTGTACCGCCTGTTCAGTCATCCGCACAGGCTCGGTATATCCTCTCTGATTATAGATAAGCACCTTATCTGAAGCGAGTACACTTGCCCCATCCGGGTAAGGGAAGTCCTTATGAAGCTCAATATAGCGCGCCCAGCCTTCAGTAGATCCGTTGATGCCTGCAGGGCGGGTAGGAGCCGATGGTATTTTTGACATCTCAACCATTGTCGCACCCGCTGCTTGAAGCTCTGAGAACTTATCCATTACGGCTTGTCCCGTATCATCATCAGCATAATTAGAGACAAAGGATGCAGGAATATATCCGATTTTCTTTCCTTTCAATCCGTTAGCATCCAGAGCTGCCTTCCAGTCCACTGGACGCTTATGATCTGCATCAGCAGTCACTGTGAAAATATCCTGTGGATCGGTACCCGTTGTAGCGTTCAGCATAATGGCCAGGTCCGTTACTGTTTTGGCAATGGGACCTGCATAATCCTGTCCCCAAGTGAGCGGCAGTACACCTGTAGTGCTGGCCATACCGTCTGTACCACGGAAGCTTTTTAAGCTGGCGCCTGTAGTAGGTGCATAGAGAGAGACCCCTGTTTGCGATCCCATAGCTGCTGCTGCAAAATCAGCTGCAACAGATACGGCCGATCCGCCGCTAGAGCCAAAAGATGTTTTGGATGGATACAGTGCATTCCATGTCTGCTGCCAGCCGCTCTCACTAAAGCTTCCGCTGTTAGCGAACTCAGAAGTGTTTACTTTACCAATAATGACAGCTCCGGCTTCCCGCAGCTTATTCACTTGGAAGGCATCCGAATCAGGCTGCCAGCCTTCAAGCGCTTTGCTGCCGCCTGTAGTAGGCATATCCTTGGTATCATAGATATCTTTTATCGCAATTGGAATACCGAGCAGATCACCTTTTGCACCTTGTGCACGGGCATTGTCAGCAGCTTTTGCCTGGTTGAGCGCAGTTTCAGATACATGCAGGAAGGCATGGAATCCAAATTGGCCTTCATCGTATACCTTGATTCGATCTAAATAGGCTAGAGTAATTTGTACAGAAGTAGTTTTACCACTAATCATGTCCTGCTGCATTTCTGCAATGGATTTATTCGTAACATCATACGGGGAGGAGGTTACGAATTTTTTGGCTGCAGGAGCATCAGGAATAACCAGGGTATCTCCAGTATTAAGCCCCTCTATAGCAGATATATCCCAGTTACTAATGGAACGGATTTGTGCTTTGGTTAATCCGGTTACATCCAGATGGCTATTAAGTCCATTTAGCATAGTAACCAGATTTTTTAACCCTTCTTCACCGGCTTCTCCAACTTGTACATAATGTACCAGGGATTTCGACTCACCCGGCTCCATATTTAATGTATTAATGAACCCGTAGAAATTCGCATCATTTCCGGACTTAGCTAATGGTGTGGTGAATGGATTCTGCTGCTGATTACCCAGAGCAGTTAATCCATTATTAAATGGATAGGGAGATCCGACTGCAACGCCTAGCGGCTTATTGTCTTTGGCACTGCTGTCTACAACAATCCATGAATCATCTGTTGTCACCTCAAGATCATCTGAGTAGGTTGCCTTGACTACTGAAGCATTTGCCGCTGTACCATAGCCTAAAGAGCCGCCGAAAGATACATCAACCTTTACAGCCATATCATTTTTATTGGTAAAAGTATCAAAGAATCTCGTTCTATTATTTATAGTATCAACGTACACATCACGAGTAACTGTTACATTTCCTAGATTTACAGATTGAGTCGAAGTGAATTTATTAACGCCATCGTATTTCAAGTTAAACCCGCGCATCATTTGACCATTCATCAGTGAAGCTGAAGGCGATGACACTTTCACAAAGATATTACCGAAGCCTTGTACTTGTGTAGTGCCAACTGTACGTAAACTTCCCGTGTCTAAGCTGGGAGCAAAAACATCGTGAATCTCCCATACTGTGCCGCTTTCTGAAGTCACCCGGGTTAAAGCCTCAGCAGTTTGAAATGGAATGACTCCCGACGCAAGAACAGATAACGCAATGGAAGTAGCCATCACTTGCTTTTTAGTTTTACGTAGACGTTTGAACTTATTCATTTCGGCAATCTCCTTTTCCTGTATGTATGTTGATAATTTATGTTAGGAAATATAACATTGACGATCCTATCAGTCAATAAATATTATAAATTTAATATATTTTTAGAGGTTAAGCAAAGAATAAATACTATATTTATTAAAATATGTAATGTTAACGGTAATTGGTAGGTGTATTAAATGACATAAAGTGTTATGTTAATAGTAGATAGGTCTCTTCTTTTGTTTCATGGGTACATTATAAATAGAGTAGATTCGGGCAGGCATCGTTGTAGCCTACGGATCTGGTGTTAGATAAAGCGATACAGTTATTTTGGATGCAAGGTTATGAAAAAACATCCATGCAGGATACTTAAGCGGTATGAGTCTACTCAAAACAAGAAATTGAGATTGTTAGTTGAAAGGCAAGGCCGGTAAAGGAATTTGTTATTTTAAACTAGATAGCCTATAGTCAGCTAGATTATAAAATTTATTCATACTAAAATGGTGTGAATAGTTGATAATTTGTTCTCTTGCAGTTATAATCCTATTAATCATCAATGAGTAACAACGGAAATCCAGGTATCACTGAAAGGATGAATAGAGTGGCATTGGAATCGCAGCTTCTACAGCTTGAGTATGAATTCTTAAAGGCTCTGGGGAAAGCCGAAGCCCCACTTGGCGCCAGTACCCTGGTACATACGCTAGGGAAAAAATATAATCTCAGCCAAGCGACCATCGGACGCAAGCTGATGGAATTCGATATCGAGGGCTACACGGCTCTTGAAGGGCGAAAAGGGCGTATTCTGACGGACAAGGGAAACGGTCGCGTTGCCTATCTGGAAAAGGTGCTGCAGCAGAAAAATGTGAATTCTCAGCTCCTGCAGCTATTGAATAATTCTGGAGAATCCGCGCTGCTGGATGTGCTTGTGGCCAGAAGAGCGCTGGAGCGGGAAATTGCTTCACTGGCTGCACAGCGGGCGACAAAAGAAGAAATAAAGCTGCTGGAAGCTTCTATTGTCACCCAGCAAGAACTGTTGTCTCAGAATATTATTCCGTATGAAGAAGACCGTGAATTTCATACTTTACTTGCGCTTGCAGCACGCAATGAGGTACTGCTCCATGCGGCTCAGCTGGTGTGGCAGACGGGTAGGGATTTCCTGGAAACCGCGTATATCCGCCGTAAGGTGGGCAGTGAGCTTGTCGTGGATCACCGTAAAATTCTGGATGCCGTTGCTGCAGGTTCTGCTGAACAGGCGGAAGCAGCTATGGTGATGCATATTAATCAAATGATTGAGGATGTCAAACGTTATTACGCTATACAAAATCAGGAACAGCATAGTTTGTAAATGCTCTAAATGAAGGAGTGGAATTCGTGGAAATTAATTACCGCTTAGGCATCGATATCGGCGGAACCTTTACGGATGCCATCGTAACAGACGGACATGGGCAGGTTGTCGCTGCGCTAAAAACACCCTCCGTAGCTGATGCTCCCGAACAGGCGATTTTTCATACATTAGAGCAACTGCAGTCCAAGGGAGTAGATACCCGCAGCATCAAACTTTTCGTGCATGGTACTACACTCGGGGTAAACACGCTGATCGAACGCAGTGGTGCTGTAACCGGGCTGCTGGTGACCAAAGGCTTCCGGGATGTGCTCGAAATACGCCGCTTGCGGCTTGAAAATACCACCAACCTTTATGGGGATAAAACGCAGCCGCTTGTCCCCCGCCAGCTTGTAAAAGAAATTAATGAACGGCAGCTTGCAGACGGCAGAGTGCTGACGGAGCTGGACCCGGAGGAACTGCTTCGGGCGGTGGACGAATTGGTGAAGGACGGAGTTACAGCTCTGGCAATCAGTTTCCTGCACTCTTATGCCAATTCTGGACATGAGCAACTGGCTGAACAGCTGATCCGTGAGCGTCATCCGCAGCTGTTCATCTGCAGAAGCAGCGCAATCTGGCCGCAGCAGCGTGAATACGAGCGTACACTCGCCACGGTGATGAATGCTTATGTAGGCGAACGGATGGGTTCTTATTTCAACCGTCTGCAAGCCGGAATTGGACAATACGGAGTATCGGCGACGCTGCTGTCCACGATGTCGAACGGAGGAATGATGACTGCCGCCCGTGCTGCAGCTGAACCGGTAAGGACACTCCTGTCCGGACCCGCCTCCGGTGTAATCGGTGCAACCTATATCGCGGAACAGGCAGGGATCAGTCAGGTCGTTACCTTCGATATGGGCGGGACAAGCGTAGATGTCGCCTTGATTGACGGAGAACCTGCCTACTCTACGGAGAATCAAGTGGGTGATTTTCCGGTCATTATTCCGGCAATAGACGTGACCGCTATCGGTGCGGGCGGAGGTTCCATAGCCTGGGTTGATTCGGTAGGGGTACTGAAGGTAGGGCCGCGCAGTGCAGGTGCCAAGCCGGGACCGGCCTGCTACAACCGGGGCGGCGAGCAGGCAACAACCACTGATGCCTATCTCCATCTGGGCATTTTGCAGGCAGACCGCTTTCTTGGCGGTCAGATGCGCCTCTTCCCGGAACTGGCTGAACGGGCGCTTACACATTTGGGCAACCAGCTTGGGCTGAGTGCCACGCAGACTGCGCAAGCTATTCTGGATGTGGCTACCGCCAATATGTATGCCCAATTCTCACCGCTGATGGCGCGAAAGGGAGTCGATCCCCGCGACTTCACTTTGCTGGCTTATGGCGGAGCGGGCCCGATGCACGCTTTTCTGATGGCGCGCGAGGTTGGCATCCGCCGGGTGCTGATTCCACCATCTCCCGGAACACTTTGTGCAATGGGCTGTACGGTTGCGAACCTGCGTAATGACTTTGTTTTCACGCTCCACAAGAGCAGCCGTGGACTGGCTGAGGATGAACTCAAGACCCGTTTCTCCTCGCTGGAGCAGCAAGGCCGCCGCTGGATCGAAGAAGAGGCCCGGGGCGGAGTGAAGCTGGAAGGTACCTATGTTATTTACAGTGCCGATATGCGGTATGAAGGACAGGCATTTGATCTGGAGGTCATGCTTTCCGAATCCGAGATTTCCGAACCTGAAGAAGCCAAGAATAAGTTCCACGGGCAGTATGAGTCTGTCTTTGGCATCAGCCAGCCCGAGGCGGAAGTCATGTTCGTCAATTTGCGGGCAAGCATCGTCGGACTTCTGCCGGGCAAGACCATGGCAGTTCTTCCACAGGCAGAAGGCAGTGGGAAACCTATTGAGGCCCGGAGAATCTCGTTTGATGGACAGGAATATCAGGCCAAGGTGCTGAGCCGGGAGCATCTGACAGCAGATAGCCGGGTTTCCGGTCCGGCTATCCTTGAGGAATATGATACGACGGTCTTTATTCCTTCCGGTTACACGATACACGGTGATCTTTACGGAAATATTATCGGGGAGGCAGATTAATGATTACGGATAAAGTCTTCCTGGAGATCTTCAACAACCGGATTCAGGCTGCCGTAGAGGAAATGGCTAACGTCGTGCTGCGAACCGGCTTTACCGCCTTCGTCAAAGAAACTGGAGATTTCGGTACTTATCTGTTATCCCCGGAAGGCGAGACGTTCGGTTCCCCGCTGGATACGGGATACAACCTGTCGCTGGGAATTCCAGCGGCTACCACCATCCGGGCAATCGACCATTGGCAGGATGGCGATATGGTCATCTGCAACGACCCTTATACCACGGGGGGAATGGTTACCCATCTGCCGGATATCCACTTGATTAAACCCTATTTCCATGACGGCAGGATTATTGCCTTCGGCCTCTGCTTCGTGCATTCCTCGGATGTCGGCGGCAAGGTTCCGGGAAGTGTGTCGCCAAGCGCGTATGACATTCATATGGAAGGCATCCGGATAGCACCGGTCAAACTGTATGAAGCCGGCCAGCTTAATGAGCAGGTGCTCCGGCTGTTGCTGGACAACAGCCGGATTCCTGAGCAGAACCTTGGAGATCTCAAGGCGCTTATGGCTGCGCTGAATAGAGGGGAGCAGCGTTTGAAGGAGCTGATCGTCAGATATGGTGCACAGCAAGTGGAACAAGGCATCGAGAATCTGCTTGAATATGCCGAGCTTAAAGCGCGGACGATCATTCAGGACATACCCGACGGCTCCTATGACTTCTGGGACTACCTGGAAAAGGGTCCTGGCGGCTATCCGATCCGGCTGCGTTGCCGGATGACAATTACCGGAACGGATATCCATCTGGACTTTAGCGGAACCGACCCGCAGGTTAGAGCCTCATTTAATATTCCGACGCATAACCAGCAGGGTCACTATATGCTTGTGCCTGCGCTGATCCGCTACTTCCGGACCCTGGATCCGACGATTCCCTGGAATTCCGGAATGGTAAGGATGGTGAGCAACTACGCGCCCCCGGCATCGGTGCTTAATCCGGAACCGCTGGCGGCGGTAGGTGCGAGAGCAGCGACCTTTATCCGGGTGATGGATGTCATTACCGGTGCGCTGAGCCAGGCGCAGAGCAGTAAAGTGCCGGCTGCGGGAGCGGGCCAAGCCTGTATTGTCATGATGGCGATGACCGATGCTTCCGACGGCAAGCGCAAAGTCGGTGTGATCCAGCCGGTCTGTGGCGGATCGGGGGCCAGACCGATGAAGGACGGAATTGACGGGATGGATTTTGCCGTAGGCCATTTGCGGAACATCCCGGCTGAAACCGTTGAGGCGGAGATGCCGGTGCTGATTGAACGTTACGGCCTGCGGGCGGATTCAGCCGGAGCCGGCAAATTCAGAGGCGGCAGCGGCATTGACTTGCGCGTTAGAATCCTCAGTCCGGATACCGTAATGACCGCAAGAAATATGGAACGGATGGAATTCCAGCCCTGGGGCCGTCTGGGAGGCGGTGTAGGAGAACATGGAGAAGCGATTTTGAATGAAGGCCGGGCAGATGAACGTAACCTTGGCCGGATTGACGAGCTTTTGCTCCAGCCGGGGGATACCGTGACTTTCCTCTCCCAGGGTGGCGGCGGATATGGAAGTCCGTATGAACGGGACCCGGCACTTGTACTGAACGATGTGCAGAAAGGGCTTTTGTCGGTGGAGCAGGCTCGTGAATGCTACGGTGTAGTGATAAATGCCAATACCATAGATGAAGTGTTCACAAGATTGCTGCGTGGCGGGCTTCATAATAATGGGGAGGCCTTCAGCTTCGGGGAAGCCCGGAGCGAATTTGAAATCCTGTGGACGGATGAGATGCAGCTCGCCGTGAACGCTGCCTTGAGCAGCTATCCACTGGCGCTTCGGGATTATTTGAAGCGACAGACAATGGCTGAAGCCGAGCGTAGGGTGGCCTCAGGCCATCCGGTCTCACCTTCAGCAGTTCCAGGAATAATGGAAGAATTGCGCGGGGGAATAGGACTGCGCTGATGACTACAGCCGCTGATGATCGCAAGAAAACTAAATTACACCAAATAGTAAACAACCTGGAGGAGAGAAACCAATGAGTATTCCAAAACCTAAACGTTCCTATATCTTACCTGCCGTGTCGCTTGCCCTGATGCTGGCACTCTCGGCTTGCGGAGGGGGAACCAATGTGAATAACGCTGCCGGAAACAATGCTGCGGGAAGCCCGGACAATTCCCCGGCAGCCGGTAGCGGAGAAAAAGTAAAGCTGACCATGTTTATCTGGGCCGGCTCCAATCAGGATGTGGTTCCTAAGGAAGTCGTAGCCGAATATGTAAAAAACCATCCGAATGTTGAGGTGACCTTCGAAGAATCCTCCAATTCTGTAATGTATCCGAAAATGCTGGCAGGCAAGCAGGCCGATGCTGACAATCCGATTGTAAACTTCGGGTATTTCAATGCGGATGCTTCGGCGAAGGGCCTCAATGACGATATGTGGGAGCCGCTGGATCCGGCCATTGTGACGAATATGAAGGATATTCCCGAATCCTTCCATACAACAGACAACAAGGGCATCGTCTGGGGAGTATCCAGCTTTGCGCTGGTCTACAACAAGGATCTGGTGAAGACACCGCCCACAAGCTGGAACGATCTGTGGGGAAGCGAAGAGTTCAAAGGCAAAACTGCGTTGTGGGATTACATGTTCTATTCTTATCTCTCCCCGCTTCTGGCTGTGAAGGGGGAAGAGCTCGGCGCATCCTATGACAATCCTGAACCAGCCTTCCAATTCTGGGCAGACAACAGCGATCAAATCGGAACGCTGGTTACCTCGAACGATCAGCTTAAGGGTCTGCTTGACTCAGGCGACGCGCTGATTGCTCCATTCAGTGCACAGGTAGCACAAACATGGATCGATGGCGGATCCCCACTGGCTGTAGCTTATCCTAAGGAAGGTGCGATTTCCTTCCCGTATTCCCTGCAGGTTGTCAAAGGCTCCACACCAGAGCAGGAAAAAGTGGCCAACGAGATCATTAATGAGCTTCTTAGCGCAGAAGCGCTGTCCCGGTATGCCGAGGTAACAGGAACTCCAGTTACAAGTACAGCTGCAGCGATTCCGGATAAATACAAGGATGATCCATCCTTCTCCGTTGAAGAACAGGGCAAGGGGATCAATCCGGACTGGGATACGTTGGCCAAGAACAGCTCTGCCTGGAAGGATCTATGGGACCGTCTGGTCAAAACAGAGCTATAATCCGGCAGATGTGATCAACCGAATAGATAGGAGATGAGCACAATGAGCGGCGGAGTGGGGCCGATTGCAATCGAGACGCGGGACGTGGTCAAGCGTTATGCGGGAAGTACTGCCGTTAATCAGGTATCGCTACAGGTGAAACGGGGAGAGTTCGTCTCTCTCCTCGGGCCCAGCGGCTGCGGGAAAACCACGCTGCTCCGGCTTCTCGGCGGTTTGGAGCAGCCAGATGAGGGTGCAGTACTGCTGTCGGGACAGGATGTCTCGGGTATTCCGGCTTATGGCCGCAATACGAATATGATTTTTCAGCAGCTGGCATTGTTTCCCCATATGGATGTTTTCAACAATATCGCTTATGGCTTGAAGGTCAGAAAAACGCCGAAAAGCGAAATCAAACGGCGTGTTCAGGAGATGCTGGAACTGGTACAGCTCGGTGATTACAGCCGGCGTGCCATTTCCCAGCTGTCCGGCGGGCAGGCGCAGCGTGTTGCCATTGCCCGCGCTTTGATTAACAAGCCGGAAGTTCTCCTGCTGGACGAGCCGTTATCAGCACTGGATATGCAGCTGCGTCTGGATATGCAGCGGGAACTGAAAAGGATACAGCGCGAATTCGGAGGCACGTTCATTTTCGTTACCCATGATCAGAATGAGGCGATGAACATGTCGGACCGCATTGGTGTCATGCGTGGCGGCAAGCTGCTTCAATACGGGACGCCCGATGAAATTTACGAACGGCCGGTTGACAGCTTTGTAGCCAAATTCATCGGCGATACGAACCTGCTGCAGGTTAAGATAGTGGGTGCTGAAGAGGGCCGGGTCTGGGTTCAAGCAGGCGGTTTGAAGCTTGCCGTGCGGCCGCAGGAAGGACTTCCGGCGATTTCTGCAGGTAGCGAGGCTTCGCTGTCTATCCGGTACGAGTATCTAAGGACAGGTGCAGAGGCAAATAGCTGCGTCAACCGTCTGGAAGGAACCGTCACCGAGAGTGTGTATGGCGGTGCAAGCATCCGGTACACGCTGGATATGGGCGGTCATATCCAGCTGCAGGCCAGCAGTCTGTATCAGCGGGGAGATGCCCGGTATGCTCCAGGAGATTCGCTGCAAATCGGATTCAATCCCGAAGATGGACTGCTTTTGCCTATAGAGGCACCTGCCTACGAGGAGAGTTCCTTATGATGCGTGCAACTGGCAAGCTTATAGGGTTGTTCTCCCATCGGAACCGTACCTGGGCTGCACAACTGCTGCTGCTTCTGCCTGCACTTGTCCTAATGGGTGTCGTCTATCTGGGCGGTCTGCTGATCTTCGGCCGGTACAGTTTTGATCTCTATGAGAACGGGCGGCTGATCAGGGATTGGAATTTGGAATCCTACCGTGCTTTCCTTGGAGATCCCTATTATTGGACCTTGATAGCCACCACCTTTAGAGTTGCCGCTAAGGTTACTTTATGGAGCCTGCTGCTTGCCTATCCGCTGGCCTACTGTATTGCCGGACTGAAGCGGGCGGTACTGAAGCAGACTCTCTTGCTGCTCACATTTCTTCCGCTTCTGGTCAGTGCTGTTGTCAGATCATACGGATGGCAGCTGCTGTTGTCCAAACAGGGTTTCATAAACTGGCTGTTTGTAGAGCTCGGCCTAACGGATAACGGTTTTGAGATGATGTACAATGAGACCGGTGTAGTTGTTGCACTGGTACATATCTTTTTGCCGTTTATGGTATTTCCGCTCTTGAATGTGCTGACCCAGTCTGACGGTACGCTGAAGGCGGCGGCCCATGATCTGGGTGCAGGCAAATGGCGTACGTTTCTCACCATTACACTGCCCTTGTCCGCGCGGGGGATTGCCAGCGGAGTGCAAATTGTCTTTACACTTTGCCTGACCGCATTTACAACCCCGCAGCTGATCGGAGGCGGGCGCGTCATGACGCTTCCGGTATTGATTTATCAGCGTACATTGGATACGAACTGGCCGATGGCAGCCGTGGCGAGCCTCTTTTTATTTGTTTCGTCGATCGTCGTCTCAATGATTGTGAACAAGGGAGCCGACTGGCTGATGTTCCGGCGTACCCGGGCAGGGGGACAGAGCCATGCCTAAAAAAACACGGGATTATAAGTGGGTTCTCTATGTAGGTGTCGGCGCGGTTGGGCTATACCTGCTGCTTCCGCTGTTGATGATCCTGCTGACTTCCTTAAGCAGCGGAACCTCCAGCAAGTTTCCGCCCGAAGGGCTGACGCTGGAATGGTACAGCCGTCTGGGAGATCAGAAGCAGTTCATGGAAGCCTTCCGGAACAGCATTCTCGCTTCAGCGGGTGCGGTCTTGTTGGCTCTCATTACAGGTACGCTGGCTGCGCTGGCCATTGTTCATTATCCTTTTCCGGGCAGAGGGCTTTTGCGGGCCTTTTTTATGTCACCAATGGTAATGCCCAAAATTACACTGGGCGTGGCGTATCTCATTCTGTTCTCAAAGATGCATATCGCCGGAGGACTGTTTGCCCTGATTCTGGGGGAGGCGGTCATCGTTCTGCCGTTTGTACTGTCTATTGTGGGCAGCGCTCTGGCCAACCTGAATCCGGCACACCGCGAAGCTGCTGCAGATTTGGGTGCAGGTCCATTCCGTATTTTTTTCACGGTTACGTTGCCGCAACTGCGGCTTTCACTTCTTCTGGCGGGCTCCATTTCCTTTGTCTTCACCTTCGATCAGGTTGAGACAGCATTGCTTATTCTGCGTCAGGGAAATTACACCTTGCCTATTCAGCTCTTTCTGTATATGGAAAAATGGCAGGATCCTACGGTTGCCGTTGTTTCCGTCGTACTGATTGCCTTTGCGCTCGCTTTGTTCTTTGCAATAAAACTGGTCATCCGTTCCGCACCGGGCGTGGAAAACATGCTCGGCAGCAGAACGAATAAAAGGAGGTCTTGAACCTGATGGACAAGCCAATTTCGATACCTGTTTCCGGAGTGAACCGGACACGTGCCGCTGAATTGATGGCTGCCAGCAGTTTGGCTGCTCTTGTAGCAACCACACCGGAGAATATCAACTATATTCTAGGCTCTCAGCTGCGGGCCAGCAACTGGACCATGCAAATCTATGCGGTACTTCCACAGGAACCGGAAGCCCGTCCCTGTGTCATTATTCCGACCAACCGGCTGGGTGTAATCGCGCAGATGGGGATTACCGGCGCGGATTTATATGTGTATAGCGACTTTTTTGTGGAGGGATCTATCGAAGGCAAGCCATCCACGCCGGATATTGATCTCTTTTACTCCTTGCTGCAGAATACGACAACCCATGCGGGGCCGATTGAAGCCTTGGAGGCGGCGCTTGAGCATCTTGGCCTCAAAGGACAAGCGGTCGGCGTGGATGAGATGAGAATTGCTCCGGATCTGCTTGCCAAATTTGCCGGTGGACTTCCCGGCGGACAAGCTATGCCTGCTTATAAACTGTTCCGTCAAATCCGCCAGATCAAAACACCGTTTGAAATCGAACGTCTGCGGCAGTCTGCGGTTCTGAATGAGGCCATTGAGCAACAATTAATCGATCTGATCGCCGCAGGTGTGCACGAGAAAGAGTTGGCCGACCATTACCGGCTTGCCGTGATGAGAGCAGGCGGCACCCCCGCAATGACAGCGGTCGGTGCAGGGCCGCGCAGTGCTCTTCCCCTGATTGAGAATTATTTCCGCGTCATCGAGCCGGGGGATCAGATCCGTTTTGATCTGTGTCTCCAATTGGAAGGCTACTGGGGAGATACCGGCAGAACGGTTGTGCTTGGTGAAGCCACCCCATGGATGGAACATCACTTTCAGGCGGTACGCAGCGGCTGGGAGCAGGCACTTGAAACGGTCCGTCCCGGTGTGAAAGCGTCCGATGTCTTCCAGGCAGCCGTAGCCAGAGTTCAGAAGGAAGGGATTCCTCATTACCGGCGCCAGCATGTGGGACATGCCATCGGCCTGGAATTGTACGACGATATCACCCTGTCGCCCGGGGATCACCGCGTTCTGGAGCCTGGAATGGTACTCTGTGTGGAAGTTCCTTATTATGAATTGGGCGCTGGAGGGTTTCAGATTGAAGACACCATTGTAGTGACAGCGGACGGTTATGAATTTCTGACACAGATGGAACGCAAGCTGTTCCGCAAATAACAAGGGAAGGTTCCGGTCAACCGGTCCTGTTCCGACAACCGGAGCTTCTCCAGCGAAGAAGGTTGGACGCAATGAAGATTCAGCAGGGTTCAAAATCGTTCCGCAACGTTAGCCTTGCACTGTTTGCCGGAGGGTTCGTCACCTTCGCGCTTCTGTACACCCTGCAGCCGTTGATGCCGGAAATTACCGGTGCGTTTGGAATCACGCCGACAGAAGCCAGTTTAACACTGTCCGTCACCACCATATCCATGGCACTGACCATGCTGTTCATAGGTTCTCTATCCGACGCCGTTGGCCGCAGAGCTATTATGACAGCATCGCTTGTCGCCGCTTCCGTGATCGCCATTATTTCCGCCTTCAGCCCGTATTTCCCTACGCTGCTGCTGCTGCGCATCCTTCAGGGGATTGCACTGGCCGGATTGCCGGCTATTGCAATGACCTATCTGGTGGAAGAAATTGACCCTGCCAGTCTGGGTTATGCGATGGGATTATATATCAGCGGCAATTCCATCGGAGGGATGGCCGGCCGGATCATCAGCGGTTTACTCACCGACTGGTTCGGGTGGCGGGCGGCAGTCGGTGCGATTGGCTTGTTGGGCCTGGCCGCAGCGATGATATTCTGGCTGGTGATTCCGCCTTCGCGCCATTTCGTGAAGCAGACAGGCAAGCTAAGCAAGGTTATTCCGCTGCTCTGGTCACAATGCCGCAATCCCCGGCTCTTATGCTTGTATGGGCTGGGTTTTCTGCTGATGGGCAGCTTTGTCACCTTATTCAATTATATTGGCTTCGAACTGACAGGTGAACCGTACAACCTTAGCCAGTCACTGGTCGGCAGCATTTTTGTCGTTTATCTGATGGGAACCTTCAGTTCCACTTGGATGGGACGGCTGGCTGACCGATATGGCCGCAGCGGTGTGGTCATGCTCGCGCTGGCCATTATCTTAACGGGGGCGCTTTGCACCCTGCATCCCTTCCTGTGGGTCAAAATCATCGGTCTGGCGCTGTTTGCCTTTGGTTTCTTTGGAGGACATTCCATTGCCAGCAGCTGGGTAGGCCTGGTGGCCGATGAGCATAAATCGCAGGCCAACGCACTTTATCTCTTTTTCTATTACGTGGGCTCCAGCTTCAGCGGTACGGGTGGCGGAGTGCTGTACGGAAATTTCGGCTGGGGAGGCATCATCAGTATGATAGCAGCTTATGTGGCATTAAGCCTGTTGCTATGCAGTTTCCTGGTGCGTAAGAGCCTGCTTGGACACCGGCGGTGAGGAGCCAGACACAGCGGGAGATTACGAAGGATCAGGGGAGCTCGCGGAGTTATGTGTCGCGGATAGAGAAAAGGGCGCTCATGAAAGCTATATCATGAGTTTTATAAGACGAAGCGTTAACTGGAGAATTAAAAGATAACCAGCAGGAATGAGAGAGTGAAGTCTCAATCCTACTGGTTATTTGTATGCATTATGGGTCGGGTTAAAAGCATTCTCATCAGCAATGTAACCATTTCTGCTTGCGAGATGGATGCATCAGGACGGAAGGTCCCGTCTCCGTAGCCATTGATGATTCCAAGTTGTGTGAGCTGGGCAATCGCTTGAGCAGACCAGTCAGCTTGTACATCAGGGATTTGGGGCTGGTTCGCCGAGAATTCTCCAGAGAATCGTGGCAAATTCAGCGCGGCTGATTTCACCATTACCTATTGCCAAGCCGAGTCGTATTACCTGGCTACTCGCGGTCTCCTCTGAATATTTAAATGGTTTGATAATTTCAACAGAATTCTACATCAAGAAGTAATTATTCACATGATTCTACATAATCTTCACAATTTCTACGAATTGTTTCTAAGAGAATCGTAATAGAGCATGCGCAAGAAAAGGACATGCCGCTAAATGGTACAGATGATATGATGGAACTAAACCTGCATTAAAAAATGAATAAAGATAGGCTGAGAAACGGAGTAGATCCTCAAGATGAGAAAAATTCTGATGGGCCTGATTATAGTGGGCCTCGGATGTTTTGCTTTATTATTCGGCCTAGTGAAAGCCTCTGATACTAAAGCCCAGGCCCCCGCTCCCGCTCGGCATGGTGTGCTAGATTTGAGCGCATGGGATTTTCAAGGAGAACAGGTCGTTTCGCTGGATGGACAATGGGAATTTTATTGGGATCAGCTGCTCCCCCCGCAGCATAGCAAACACCAGTATGCCTGTACAGCCGTCCACTCCATCAGTAACTGAAGTATTTAACACAAAGGTAGTAAGTCCTCAAGCGGTGGTCAGCAAAGCACAGACTCTGGTATCTTCGGCCACACCTGCCGCCAGCTTCCAAGAACCGGCAGATGTGAAGGGACATTGGGCAGCGAAAACAATCGACATGCTCCTCAAGCTTAATATCATTAAAGGCTACACAGATGGAATGGTGAAACCGAATCAGGCCATTACCCGCGCCGAATTTGTGGGTATCCTGTCCCGCATCTTTGATGTGGAAGGGACAAGCGCTGTATCGTTCAAGGATGTAACGGGCAGCAGCTGGGCCAAAACGGCAATTGAGCAGTTTGCAGCTGCGGGCATCATCAATGGTTATGCAAATGGCGAGTTCCGGCCAAACCAGACGATTACCCGGGAAGAAATGGTGATCGTGCTTAGCCGGGTGATTAACCTGGAAAGCCTGGCAACAGATCCTGCGAAAGGCGGCTTCAGCGATATTCAAGGAGCCAAAGCGGCCAGCGCCATTGAGCAGGCGGCACAGGCCGGAATCATCAGTGGCTTCAGCGGCGGCACCTTTGCACCGGATGGTAATGCTACCCGTGCGGAAGCATTAACGATGATCCTGAACGCCTTGAACCTGAACGGCCAAATCAAGACCATGCTGGATACCTTGAAATAAATGAATTTAAATTATAGCCTGGATCGGGCGATTGAAAGAACGGCAGAGATGCCGTTCTTTCTTTATTTTCTTAGCAACCTGTACCATGATTCAATCTGGCTCTTACTTCAAGTACTATTGTCTATATGATACAAACTGAAAGTAATTTTGATTGGCTACCCAATTATAATATTTAGAGTTGGTGTAATCACTACTAGGGTCCTTAACGCCAAATTGGAAGACGCCATTACTTGTTCTGTATCCATTACCTGTTTGCCAATGCCATGTCACGCTTGGATCAAGCCAAAAGAATATTTCCAGTTGATCCCACATTACTAGTGGAGGTCTTGAGCTGACAATGCGATCCTTAAATTTATCTATAGCTCCAGATTCATTAGCATCGACATTTTCTGCACTCCATCCGCTCATATGTCTATTCAGCAAGTTAGGGGTCAAATAAGACATATTTCCTGCAGAAGTACCAAAAATACCAGTGCCTAGAAAATAATACATTCCATTAATCATTTCGCTTTGTGAATTATTATAGTAAGTTTGCATATTATGGACCGGTAATCCTAAACTATGCAGATATTGGACTGCCATCGCCAGTGAAGTAGGACCACAGGCGCTTTTAGGATGATCTACTCCTGGTTGATACTGATTCATAGAAGGGACTGCCAAATAATAGGCATCTGGGTAGGCCATTAAAGAAACGGCATTAGGCAGACTCTCTTGCCACAATTGGGGAGAGTTAGGGTCCACGTTCAGGTCCAAATCTTTAAGTACATTCGATAAAGTGAGTGTAGAAACATCAGAGATATTCTTTTGCTGTTGTATTTTTTCATTAAATGTATTTACCCCTAATTCAATTTGAGCTATGAGTTCATTGGCATTTGCTGCTGAGACCTGGTTTTCACCTCCGAAATAATATAGCTTCTTGCCGTTTTCCCTTAACTCCAAGGATTCTTTGGCAGGTGCACTGCTGTACTCCAATATGGGGGTAATATCATATCTTGCTCCCGTAATATAATATCCGACACTTTGTCCGTTATTAAGAAGTTGGAAGTAATAACCCATAATATTATCATGTATATCATACAAATCTGCACGATGAACAATCTGTACATGATCCCATAGGCCATAGAATTCGTGTTCAGGAGTTAAGGATTTGATATCGCTTTCAATAACTTGAATAACGGTATCCACTGGAATAATTTCACTGTTAGCACTTGCCGGGTAGGGAATTAATATAACAGAACCCAAAAAAACGAGGGCTAGCAACATAAATATTGTTTTTTTAACAAACATATTATAAAAAATAGGGAAAAATTATGACTATTCTAACTCTTGATGAGTTTCTGCTAAAAAAAGCAAGGGATCAGCCGAATGAGGATGATTCCTTGCTTCTCTTAAATCATATGAGTGTGCTACTTTCTTCCAGCCTCTCGTTTCTCGATTACATATTCATAGAGATCATGAATTTTCTTGGTTTCAATATCTTGACCAACATAAAAATAAAGAGTGGGATCACTCACGGGGTATGCATGAGAATTATAAGTTAGGTGAATAAAATCAAATTCCATCTTATCCAGCTTAAAATCGATTTGATATTTATTTTCTAAATAGACTTCAAATTGCTTTTTTAAAGCGCTAGACTTCCACGGAAGTCCAAAGAATATAAAGTATATTCCCATAAGGAAAATCAATAAGACCAATAAAAAGAGCGATTTTTTGTTGTGAAAGGTAAGTTTCATTATTTATAACCTCCCTGTGGATTAGTTGTAGCCCCCACCTTTTAGGAACCTTTGATCCATTATATTACAAAAGAACACTAAATAGACAATAATCGGTTTGTCGTTGACCTCTGCAGAAAAATCAAGTATTGCTTATTCAGCTGTTGGATTTCGAGCAGCATGGTCTTGCCTCCTAGGGGGATATGATCTTTGTTAGACGATGAATTGTGCTCCCCCTGCAGTTCAAGGGAGGTATCTAATGTTGTAGATTCTATTAATATTTATAAAGAATGAAGCTGTAGATCCGGTAGTAAAAAGATATAATAAGAGAAAACTGCCAGGATGATCCGGTTCGGATGGTCCCTAATCCATTGGAGGCTATTATGTTTCAAGTAACGGAAGCAACAGGTTGTCCTTTTGACAAAGGCTATTTAATGAAGGAAACGCATACATTCGATATCCGCAATTATGGGGCGGGTCCGGAGAATGCTCCTGTGGAGAATACCAAGGCAATTAACAGTGCCATTCAGGCTGCGTCTGCAGAAGGGGGCACTGTGGTAATTCCTGAAGGCAGCTTCAGGGTGTACACGATTCGTCTCTTAAGCGGCGTCAATTTGTACTTGTCGGCAGGCAGCGTACTTTCTGCAGCAAGAACAGATATCCGCCATTCCTATGAGCAGCAGATGGGGGAAGGCGGGAACTATGATGAGCCTGAGGTTAATCTATATGCTGGTCTGCAGGATCACGGTCATACGTACTTTGCCAACAGCCTGATTTATGGCGCGGATATCCAGAATGTGATGATTTATGGGCCCGGGCTGCTGGATGGAAGTTCTTTGAATGATGAGGGAGAACTGGAGCAGGTTCTGATGGGCGGGGACCCGCATGAGCCATTGCGCCGGGACGAGCCCGGCCACCGCGGTGAATGGTTCGGCAATAAGGCGATTGCGATGGTGCGGTGCGAGAATGTCGCATTCTGCGACTTTTCTATCCTGGCCGGCGGCCATTTTGCCATTATAGCAACCTGTGTGAAGAATCTGTATGTCGGGCATATTCTCGTGGATACGAACCGGGATGCGTTTGATGTGGACTGCTGCGAGAATGTGACCATTGTTCAATCCGCCTTCAATTCATTAACGGACGATGCCATTGTGCTGAAGGCCTCCTATGGCGGCGGAAACTTTATGCCGCTCCGCAATGTATTGATTGAAGACTGCGTGGTTAGCGGCTACGACACAGGCTCCGTATATGCGGGAACGTATACACAGGACAAGCTGATTGCAACAGACCGCTGCGGTCCTACCGCCCGCGTCAAGCTGGGTACGGAATCTACCTGCGGGTATGATTGTGTTACGGTCCGCCGCGTAGCGTTCAAACGGTCGAGAGGTTTTGCCCTTGAGGCTGTCGACGGGGCGGACTTAAGCCATATTATTTTTGAGGACTCCACGATGGAGGATATCAGCAGCTCGCCTATTTTCATCAAAGCAGGAGACCGGGGACGTTTCCCTGTCACAGGAAATAGCACCGGGGAAGAGTTGATAGCGGCCGGAGATGCGGCACCAAATGTAAGATTGGACCAGTCTAACTGGGTGCTGCCGGCCAAGGAACCGTATCCGGTATATCCAGCCAAACGTTATCTGCCAGCCTATAACAGGACGCGCAAAGTTTCTGCGGACGGTTTGTCCACTTTTAATATTGTAGACCCTGAGCGGCCTTGCCGGTTGAATCCTGCCAATTATCATGAAGAAGGTGGCAGATGGTTTGCTGTGCGGTATGATGAGCGCTCGAAGAAGTATGTGCCTGACTACACTAAGGAATTACAGGAAAGCGAGCTTCCGCTGTATGCCAATGCGAACGGGAGCGGCCGTATGGCTAATGTTCATGATATTATTATCCGCAATATTACTGCTAAGAATGTCGACCCCCGCTTTCCCATTGAACTGATGGGACTGACAGGGAACCGGATTAAAAATGTCTCGATCTCCAATATTCAAGTGGAGTACCGTGGCGGTCTAAGTCTGGAGCATGCGGTGGAACAACGCCAGCTGAATACGAACTGGGAATATACCCAGTACGGCAGTCCGAAGCGCAGCATTCAGTCGCTGCCGTGGCTGGTGAACACCTTTTTCCTGAAAAATGAAGGGTTATTGCCCCGGGTCGAATGGGATACACAATCAGAAGGGTGGAAAGATGCGCCGTTCAATGTACCAGAGCTGCCGGAGGTGTATCCTGAGCCCAGCAACTGGGGGATCCTGCCGGCTTACGGTCTGTATGCCAGACATGTGGACAATCTGTATCTGAAGGAGATTCAGCTGAGCTATATGACGGAAGATACCCGGCATCCCATTGTGCTTGATGATGTTGTCAATGGCACAATTGAGCATATCCATGCCCGCCATGCGCAGGGGGTAGAAGAAGTCGTACGGGTAAGCAGCAGCTTCAAACGGCCCGCAGGCCTCGAATATGTGCAGGATTATCCGTATCAGCAGACAGCAGTTGAGAATGTGACAATGGACAGCAATCTGTCCGTCAAAAGGATAGAAGTGGAGGCACCTGCTCCAGGCACGCCGAAGGACAGCTTGTATCCGTATGAAACTGTTGCAATTCCCGGAAACGGCTATACATATCCGTCTGCAACCGAAGTGTATCCTTTGCCGCAGACGGTATTCCGGCCTTTCTTCACAGTTGTTCCGGCACAGAGCGTGAAGGCAGGTGAGACGCTATCCTTTGCTGTTGTAGCCAGACAGCCTGCATTCGAGACTTCGTCCCGGGAGACGGATGGCAGGATTTATAATGAAACCAGCCCGGATAAGGACCCGGCAGTACAGGGGATTGCTGAGCCGATGACTTTAACAACGGGCAATCTGCCTGAGGGGGCAACTTTTGACACCTCCTCTTTTGTACCAGGCCAGGCTTGTATCTTTAGCTGGACTCCTGCCGCTGCTGCGGTTCGTGATGAACCTTACACTGCCACTTTTATTGCTGATGACGGGATAATCCCAGTCAAGATGAATGTCAGCATTAAGGTTGTAGGATGAACTATATGAAAAGATATATGAATTCAGTAGACCCCAAACGATTGATCATTATGCTTATCGGGAATGTGTTTCTGGGGATGGGCATCAGCATTTTTAAACTGTCCGGGATGGGGAATGACCCCTTCAGCGGCATGGTGATGGCACTTGCAGACTCCAGCGGGCTCGCCTATGCGAATTTTCTAATCCTGCTGAATCTGGTATTGTTTGTAATCGAATTTATTACCGGACGGAAGTATATTGGAGCCGGAACTTTCGTAAACGCCATTTTGCTGGGTTACATCGCTACCTTCTTTCATAGTACCTGGCTGGAGCTGCTCGGTGAACCCCAGTTATTGTGGCAGCGGGTGGTTACAGTGGCGATTGGCGTGGTGATCTGCAGCTTCGGGGTATCCATGTATCAGACGTCGGATGTGGGAATAGCTCCCTATGACAGCCTGTCCCTGATTATGAGGAATAAGTTTCCGGCAATCTCTTATTTCTGGCACCGGATGTTTACAGACGCTTTTTGTGCTTTGATCTGCTTCCTGTTCGGAGGCATCATCGGTTTGGGGACGCTGGTGTCCGCATTGGGCCTTGGCCCGATCATTCATTTCTTTAATGTGAGTTTTACGAACAAGCTTCTGGCAAAAAAAGGTCCGCCAGCAAAGGAAGATTCCATTTCGCTGAGTTAACATTAAACAAGGGTAGCCGGACTCTGCAAAATATTGCAAGCCCGGCTACCCTTTTGTCGTATACTCAGTCCTTGGGTTCCCTTGTATCCTTGTGATCCGGTGCAATACCGGGAGCAGACACCTCCGGATCATCACCCATCAGAGCACCCACAATTTCGTCCAGCTTGCCAGCGGCCCCTTTTTCATCGTTCAGGCTTGAATCGGCTTCAGGTATAGGGTGAACGCCCGGGCTGCGCCCGTCAAGCGGAGCTTCCTTATTGTCCTTCATCTGTCCATCTCCTTTTTGTATGCAGCGTCTGTGATAGAATGCGTCAATAAAAGTCGTTCTATGTAACGATAACCGCCGCCCGGCCGGGTGAACCACCAAATCCTGCTTTTCCCGATTCACATCCTCCCGTTAAAAGCTTGTTACCTTCTTGGTTTTATGAATATCTTCCGTACCGCTGTCTAAGGCAGTCTTATAATAAGAGCATTTATGTTCGATGACTTCCATCGTTTTCTTCAGCTCCTCCATCTGTGCTTCTACTGAGGCTTTCCGCTCCAGGAACATGTCATATCTCTGCTGCAGGGTGGAATCTCCCTCAGAGCACCACTCAATGAAATGTTTGATTTCCTTAATCGGCATCCCGGATGATTTCAGGCATTCAATTACTTTTAGAGCTTCCATATCCGCTTCCTTGAACACACGTCTTCCGCTGGAGGTCCTTTCGATAAAGGGCATCAGACCTTCCTTGTCATAGTAACGCAGAGTATGCGGTGTCATATTAAAATGTTCTGCAGCCTCAGTTATAGAGTATGTCTTCATCACGAATCTCCAGTCTCAATTGTATTTTGTGCTTGACTTAGAGTTAACTTTAAGTAATATCATATGGTTTGTAAAGTCGTCCTTACGGATTCTACTATGAACAAGAAGAGAGGTTACACCATGATACAAGTTAATGCACGCGCTACATTCAGCCAGGAAGGCCCGTTCAAGCTAACGACCATTGAGCGCCGGGAGCTTCAGCCGCAGGATGTTCTGATTGAGATTAAATTCGCCGGGATCTGCCACTCGGACATTCATACCGCCCGCGGGGAGTGGGGTCCAGTCAAGTATCCGCTCGTTCCAGGCCATGAGATTGCCGGGATTGTCAGCCAGGTCGGTTCCGGAGTTACAAAGTATTCCGTTGGTGACCGGGTAGGGGTAGGCTGTATGGTCGACTCCTGTGGAGAGTGCAGTAATTGCCATAAAGGCGAGGAGCAGTATTGCCTGCATGGAAATACGGGTACCTATGGAGCTACCGACCGGTACGGTCACTATACACAGGGCGGGTATTCCACCCATATTGTGGTGACAGAAGACTTCGTGGTCCGGATTCCAGACGCTATTCCGCTAGACGCCGCTGCCCCGCTGTTATGTGCCGGAATCACAACATATTCACCGCTTCGCCATTGGGGAGCCGCTCCAGGCAAAAATGTAGCTGTAGTTGGTCTTGGCGGACTTGGACACATGGCTGTGAAGATCGCTCATGCTATGGGTGCTGAGGTTACGGTTCTGTCACAGTCACTGAAGAAGAAGGAAGACGGTTTGCAACTAGGTGCGGATCATTATTATGCGACTAGCGATGCGGAGACATTCAAGCAGCTTGCCGGTTCGTTCGACCTGATCATAAATACGGTAAGCGCGCAGATTAATATTGATGCTTATCTATCGCTCCTTGCGCTGGATGGTACCTTGGTCAATGTTGGTGCGCCTGCTGATCCGCTGGCCGTTAACGTATTCTCGCTGATCGGCCACCGCCGTTCATTTGCCGGATCGATGATTGGCGGAATTCGTGAAACGCAGGAGATGCTTGATTTCTGCGCTGAACATAACATTGCCTCTGAGATCGAGGTTATCTCTGCCGACCAGATTGATGAAGCCTGGGAGCGTGTGCTCGCTTCCGATGTCCGTTACCGGTTTGTCATTGATATCAGCACGATGGGTAAGGAATAAAATCCTGCACATAATACAACATTTTCCATATAATCTCGGCTAAAATTCAGTATTGTTGTATAAAAGGCAGCATTTCTTCTTCAAGCAGCTCAGCGAAACAATTGTTGTATTTCATACAACAATCTGTCTGAACACCCGGGTATCTGGGCAGCTAAGTTGCAGTACGTACAACATTTGGGCCTATACAGTGTAAGTGTAGACCAATCTGGTTATATTTGCTTATGAAATCCAAAGGGATACGATCCTTTTGGATTTTTTTGTTTTTTGAAATGCTCAGAACTAATGCACAGCAAATGCTATTGACAAACCCGCCAACAAGTCATATATTCAATATATCGAAACGATATATATCAACATATTATATATAAACCCGCTATATGTCGTACTGAGGAAGGAGGGAATGAATGCTTATATATGTAATACTCGGGTTTCTGTTTGAAAAGGATATGACAGGCTATGAAATCAAGCAGAAGATGATGCGCAGCACCTCCAACTTTATTGATGCCAGCTTCGGCAGCATCTATCCTATGCTCAAGAAAATGGAAAAGGGGGAGTTGATCAAGGCTGAAGAAGGGGTAGAGGAGGGCAGATTCAAAAAAGCCTATGGGATCACGGAAAAGGGGAAGGGTGAGTTTATGGAATGGTTAAAGACACCCTGTACTTTTTCCCCGTTCAATTATGAGTATTTGAATAAGCTGTTCTTCTATAAATATCTTGACGAGCATGAGGTTGCCCGGCTGATTGCCAGCTTCCGCACTACTGTCGCCAGTGAATACAACAAACTTATTTTAATAGAAGAGAAGCACGTTCAAGAGATGGGTGTATACGAACACGCGACGTTGAGGTTTGGCAAAGAATATTATCAGATGATTATGAATTGGCATGAGGAACTCATTAGTGAAATTACAGGAAAGAAGGAAGATAACAATGAGAATGACGAAGAAATTTAAATTGCAGATTGCAGCGGACAAGGTGGATTTGTACAAATGGGTGACGGAGATGACTCCAGGTGAATATGAATCATTCTCTAAGGGCCACAAGGCAATGGGCAGTTATTTTGAAGAGGGTGAGTTCTATATGGTTAATGTGGAGAATATGGGGAATGAGATGATTGTTCAGCACTATCAGTTAAAAGAGCATGCAGAGGATCATTTGCGGTTCTACTCTGACCGGACAGAAGCCTACATCATGCGGTGGATACCCGCCATTGTCGGAGTGCCATGGGAAATGAAGATTACGCCTATTGACCGTAACTCTTGTGAATTCAGCTGTACGATTGGTGCAGACTTCCCCTCACGGTTGCTGGCCATGGCAGCTTGGATAAACGGCCTTGGGGGGTTCTTTATGAGACAACATTTGGCCGGTGAGGGCGTGAAATTTGCTGAAAATATTGAAAAGAAGTTTAACAACGCCAGTACACGCTGAGCTTGGGAGATAGTACATGTATACACATACAATGTTCGACAATCTATGAGCAAATGACCAGACTGAGAACCCTATTTTATGGTATTATCATAGAACAGTATTTACGCAGGTAAGCTACTCTTCATCAATCTAAAGGTATAAGCAGAGAAGCCCAGTGTATGCGGGGCTTCTTTATTTTAGGGCGTGCCCAGAGGCACGCATTATCTAGTTGGTGCAAGTCCAACCA